>CALMOO010000802.1 GCA_937871705.1 uncultured Hymenobacter sp. | reverse complement strand
GTACAAGTACAAGCTACAGGCCCCAAAAGCTATCGTTTACTTAAGCCCCGAAGAGGTAGTTAAGCTGACTGCCCTCCCCCTACCTTCGCAGGCGCTAGCCAACGTGCGCGACTGCTTTATTCTGCAATGTTGGACGGGGCTAGCCTATGCCGACCTCATGGCGCTGGATATGGCGCAATGCGCCGAAACCACCGCTAGCGGGCTACGGGTGCTGCGGGTGCGCCGAGCTAAAAGCACGATTACGCACGGCTACGAATGCGTAATACCGCTGCTGCCCGAAGCCGAGCAGATTCTAGCTCGCTTCGCCGACAAGGTGCCTGCTTACTCAAATCAGTACTACAACCGAGCCCTTAAGGGAATAGGCGAACTAAGCGGGTTAGCTGCTGGGCAAATGACTTCCCATGTTGGCCGCAAAACGGCGGGCGTCACGATGCTGAATCGAGGTATTCGCATGGAGGTGGTGAGCAAGTTTCTAGGGCACAGTTCGGTTAAAATGACCGAGAAGGTGTACGCTAAGATTTTGGACAAGACGGTTTTGAATGAATTTGAGCGCGTGTTTGCGTCTGTCCCCGCGCCTACTTCACCAACCGAGAATGGGCGCGTAGTGCCAATGTGGAAAGGAGGGCTAGCCGCATGAAAACGGGCGTACATATATCCTTTGTGGCGCGCAAAATCGAGCACGTAGCCCTGCGCACCCCCTCAACCTGCGTAATCATTGCTTGCCGCGTGACCATAGGGGGCGGGCGGGCTCAGTTCAACACCCCCCACGAGACCATACTAGGCAAATGGGAGCCCGCCAACGGCCAGGGACGCATCAAAGGCACTACCACGGCTACCAAGGCCGTTAATGCTAGCCTCGTGCAGCTACGAGCCGAACTTACGGCGCTCTATGAGAAGCTGACCACTGAGGGGCAGCACGTAACAGCTAAGCAACTACTAGCTGCTTACCAGCCCACCACGAAAGCGGAGCGGGCAACCCTGCTAGGTCGCCCCTTGCCTAAGAATACTATTTCCCTTGCGGAACTGCTGAAAAGGTTTATTGCGGAGCAGCAATCCTTGGAAGGTATCGAGATAGCCGCTTCCACCTTGCGGGGCTACCGCGCCCGGCTGGCAAGTGTGCAGGAGTTCTTGAAAGCGGAAAGGTCAGCCGCATTGCTAGCCAAGGATTTTACCCAAAACCTAGGCGACGCGCTGCTGCACTGGCTGCTAACCAAGAAGCAGTCGGCCCGCAATTCGGCCCTGAAAAAAGTACAGCTAATCAGCCAAGCCTTGCGCTGGGGCGTGCGCCGCGAACTACTCGACAGCAACCCGCTGGACTTGTACCGCTATAAATTCTCAGCCCCGAAGGATATTATCTATCTAACGAGCGAAGAGTTGGGGTATTTGTCAAAGATGCCGCTAGCTTCCAAGTCCTTGCAGCGGGTGCGCGATGCCTTTGTATTGCAATGCTGGACAGGGCTGGCCTACGCTGATTTAGCAGCCCTGGATATAGCGAAAAGCACAGAAACCTTGGCCGATGGGCGACGCTTGCTCCAAATAAAACGGGCCAAAAGCACGGTTCACAAGGGCTATGAGTGCGTAATACCCCTACTGCCCGAAGCCGAGCGCATCCTAGCCTTGTACAGCGACAAGGTGCCGGTTTGCAATAATGGCGCCTTCAATAAGTGCCTCAAGCAGATAGGCGAATTTGCGGGCCTTGGTTCGGAAAAAATGACCTCGCACGTAGGCCGCAAAACAGCGGGCGTACTGATGCTGAACGCGGGCATTCGGATGGAAACAGTGAGTAAGTTTCTAGGTCATGCTTCGGTTAGGATGACGGAAAGGGCTTACGCCAAGATTCTAAACCGCACGGTGGCCGACGAATTTGGGCGCGTATTCGCCCCTAGCACACCCGCGCCCGCGCCCGTCACAACGGGCAAGGTGCTACAAATGTGGGGCAGTGTCGCATGAAAACGCACGTAGGTGTTATTTTCTGGCAGCGCACAGACAAGATAAACAAACAGGGGCTAGCCCCTGTCTCGTGCCGCCTAACGCACGGCGGCAAGGCCACTGAACTCAGCACAGGCATACGGGTAGCCCCTGCGGAGTGGGGCGGCACCCATCGGCGGGTACTAGGGAAGTCGGAGGCAGCGCGGCGGGCTAATAGCTACTTGCTGCAAATGCACAATGCGCTAGAAAACATAGTGGCTGACCTTGACCGCCAAGGGAAGCCCGTAACGGCGCAGAGCGTAGCTAGGCACTACCAGAAGGGCGGCGTGCTTACCCTTAGCCTGCTAGGGCTTTTTGAAGCCTTTCTAGTCGAGCGGCAAAGCTTGGTCGGCATAGACCTAAGCGCGGGCACAATAGCCCACAATCGCGTGCGCTACAACCGCCTGGCCGAGTTCCTGAAAGAGCAGCGCCTAACCGAGTTGCGGCCCGAAGAAATGACGCACACCATGGCCGACAAGCTGCTGTACTGGCTGCTGAAAGACAAGGGCTTCAAGCGTAGTTCGGCTAACAAGGTGGTACAAATCGTTTTTCAAGTGCTACAATGGGGCGTGCGGCGGGAATACCTGGATAAGAACTCGCTTACCCTCTATCAAGTCAAGGGGCAGGCAGCCGCCGAAATCAAGTTTTTAACCGAAGGGGAGCTAGCACACTTAACCAGCCTAGCCTTGCCCACGGGCTACTTGACGCGGGCGCGAGACTGCTTTGTCTTCCAGTGCTGGACAGGGCTAGCGTATGCTGATTTGGCAGCCCTGAACGTGCTGCGCGACGCTGAATACCATACGGATAGGCAGCAAAACGTGCTGCGCGTCCTGCGGGTAACGCGGGCGAAAAGCACGATGCACAAGGGCTACGAGTGCGTAATACCCCTGCTGCCCGAAGCCGAGCGGCTGTTAGCTGCGTACGGCGACAAGCTGCCAGTGCCCACGAACCAAGTGTACAACCGCTTTTTAAAGGAGCTTGGCGAGCTAGCAGGAATTGAGGCAGACAAAATGCACTCGCACGTCGGCCGCAAAACGGCCGGTACGCTGATGCTGAACAGGGGCGCTACCCTGTCAGCGGTGAGTAAGTTTCTAGGGCACGCGAACGTATTAATTACGCAGAAGCTCTACGCGAAGCTGCTGGATACGACCGTAATCGATGCGTTTGGGGCACTGTTTAGTGTGGCAGCCTCCACGCTGCTAAGCCTTCAACCGGGGGCGCCCTTGCCCCTGCGGGCACCTATACCCGCCCCTACACGGCCTGCCCACAGGCTTCACCAATGACACGGGCCGCTTGGATTCAACAGCAGCACGGCCGCAAGGCTGTGCTGTATGTGATTAAGGTGTACAACGAGGGGGAAGCCTTCTATAAGGTGGGGGTTACTTTCTGCCTTAGCTCGCGCTTTTCCCGCCTGAAAACGTGCTATAAATGGCGCACGTTGGCCCGGTATTCGAGCTATAACGCGGGCAAAATCTTTGACTTAGAGCAGCGGTTACACGCGGCTTTTCAGCACCTTTCTTACACGCCTGTGGCTTCGTTTGCGGGCAAGACAGAGTGCTATACGGAGGCGGCGGCAATCTTAAAGGCTTTGCCTGCGGGGGCCTTCTTTTTGAAGCAAACCATTGATATTTGAGCTATGCGTAAGCTGACACAGGAAGAGTTTATAGCAAAGGCTGTAGCGGTTCACGGGGCGGGCCGCTACGACTATTCGCAGACGGCGTATTTGCCAATGCCGCAAAAAATTAAAATCATCTGCCCTGACCACGGCGCTTTTGAACAAAAAGCTTCGGCTCATCTCTCTGGCCACGGTTGTAAAAAATGCGGGTTTGTTGAGCGGGAAACACCTCCACAGAAATCATTTGCTGACTTCCTTGCTCGCGCCCGCGCCGCGCATGGAGATAAATATGGGTACGGGTTGGTGGCTTATAAGGACGTGAAGACAAAGGTGCAGATTCTTTGCCCAGAACATGGGGTATTTGAGCAAACACCTGACGCCCACAAGCGGGGCCATGGTTGCGACAAATGCGGTGGAAGTAGTAGTCTAAACACACAATCCTTTATAACTCGCGCCCACGAAATACACGGCTATAAGTACAATTATGCGCAAGTAGAATATGTAACTGCCCGCGCCAAAATCATCATTATTTGCCCTGAACACGGCCCATTTGAACAAGTCCCGCACTCGCACTTAACAGGTAATGGCTGTACTTTTTGCAGCCGGGGGCCTGGGTCGGTTAGCACCTCATCTTTTATTGCGCTCGCTAAGGCAACTCATGGTGACAAATTTGACTACTCACGGGTAAAGTATGTAGCGTCAGAAAGTAAAATCATCATTATCTGCCCTGACCACGGCCCATTTGAACAAATAGCATCAGCTCATCTAAAAGGCGCCTTTGGCTGCTATAAGTGTGGGCGGGACTTTACCGGCCAAAGCGCGAGATTAGACACCGGTGGCTTTATTAAGCGGGCGCAAGCTGTGCACGGTACGCGCTACGATTATTCCCAAGTCGAGTACGTTGTTGTAAAAAAGAAAGTCCGTATTATCTGCTTAGCCCACGGCGCTTTTTATCAGACACCAGATAGTCATATGAGCGGCAAGGGCTGCCGTAGGTGTAGGGACAAGAAACTAGAAGAGGTGCGCCTCCTAAGTTGGGTACAAAGAGCCAAAGGGCGAATGTGTACCCTTTACTTCTTGAGGCTTTTTGATGAGAGCGAGGAGTTTTATAAAGTTGGGGTAACTACTTCCTCCGTAGGCAAACGCTTTGCAGGGCCGCGCACTTTGTGCTATCAATATGAAGTATTAGCTCTTCATAAATCTGCAAATGCAACTGCTGTGTTTGAATGGGAGCAATCTATTTTAGAAACATTCGCTCACCTTCACTATAAGCCTAAAAGGAAATTTGGCGGTGAAACAGAATGCTTCTCAAGTTGCGAAGAGATACTAGCCATCTTTCCGCTATAGAACTGAGCCTCGCGCAAAATTGGCGCGAGGCTTTTTTGTGCTTCTGACCTTTCGCTTAAAAGCCTGTCGCCCGCGCTCGCGTCAGGATTCGCGGCTAGCGAGCTAGGCGGGCCGTTATATTGGTGCTATGAAGCATCTACTACTTGCCTTATTGACCTTTACTCTATTCTCCTGTTCTACCCAAACCAAAGAGCAGAAGCTTATAACAGAGTACGTTAAAAAGAACGCCAACGACCCCTCTAGTTATGAGCCGGTATCATTTGGTGAGCCGCACAAGTTTACTATGAGCGATATACCAGGCGGCCCTGCGGGCGATACTACCACTGTGGGCGTGCGCATTCGGCATACCTATCGGGCTAAAAATAAAATGGGCGCGTTGGTACTAGAAACAAGTGATTTCTTAGTGTCGCGCCTGAACGGCGACGTGCTAGCTATAGATACTGATGGCACTGCTTATTAGTGCCGTTAGTATTGCGCGCTTTGTTCTATAAAAACAACTAGGTTTTATTGATTCTAATATAAGTTAGAGATAATAAGGCCAAAAGACTTATTTGAATAACTGCATTTAGCGCATAATTCCAAGCCCAACTATTGCCAAATTGCGGAAGCAAGTTGAGTACATAGTAATTAAATGCGCCAATGCCGTACATAACAAATGCTACTACGAATAAGCCCAATATGCCGTTCAGGGCTTCTTTCGTTTGCATAACAGCAATAAGACCAACAGGTAATAATACTATAACAAGAATGATATAAAGCCCACTTGTAGACAACAAAAACCAAGTACTGCTTCTTGGGGAAACAATAGCTATTGATTGCGTGGAGGCAGCTTTGTCTTCATGTGCATTTAGATTTGTCTTTTTTAGTTGAGCATAGGCATTTGAAACTCTATCTGCTATTGCTTCTGGTATAGTTACTCTTTCCAACACCTCTTCCCTAATTCTAGTTAGTTCTAATTTATTATTAGCCGTAATAGTACTGTCCTTTAATATTAGATTTATTGCACTTATTTTTTCAAGCTTATTACTTATATTATAATAATAAGTAAACCCAAAAATATTATTTGCTAACATACCCCCAATAAGTATAGCAATAAATATTGCTGCTTTAGTTGAGAAGCGCCTTTCAGCATCTATAAATAGGTTGAGTATATCCTTAAGTATCTCCATTTTTATTCAATGTCAGTAAATAAGAGAGCGCTTGAGTGGCGCCTTTCATGCTGCCAATCTACTAATTTCCCGCTGCTCACCAAGCCTCTGCACCGGCTTTTAACCCGCCCCCTATATGACCAGCAAGCAGTTCCTCTACTTACTATGGCAAAGTACCTAATACTACTGCACATTCTTAGCTTACTAGCTTTACTGCTTAGCTGTTTGTATTACACCATTCAAGGCCCCGCTTGGCGGGCCGTAGTGGCTGCGCTAGTGCTTGGCGCAAACTTAGCTGTGTATCTTATCCTGCACAAGACAAGCAAAGCCTAACCCAGCCCGGCCTAATTTCCCGCCCGCTAGCCCCACGGCTCAATTTTGAGTCGTGCCGCTTCCGCTTCCTACTCCCGACACCACACTTGTACGCTTTAAGCTAGTGGTGGCTGGCGTGTCGGTGCCTGTTAATCCTACGCTTAGCAGCGACCTTGCGCTTAGCCGTGAACCTGCCGATGATAACCCCGCAGGTTCCTTTTACTACCGGGATAAACTGACCGGAACTCCTTTAAAATTTGCGGGCTCGGATTTTAAGCTACTGTATGCGATTGAGACTAGTACCGACCGCTGCCAAAGAATTGGCCTACTAGTTGAACACCGTGCTTATCCTGGCGCAACATGGGAGGTGTGGAGGGGAGAATTTACATGTAATGATTGTACTGATTGGAATGCAGCAAATTGCACGGTCGGCGTAACCCCAATTTTATTCGACCCTTATACGCGTTTTTTAGAAAATTACGACCGTGAATGGAATATTTTGGCTACGCCTCTTGTGCGCCATACGGTATCGGCTCAATTAGCAACCCTTGCAGGAGATACAAAAATTGAGTTTAAGCTTATTAATCGCGATGAGCAAGGCGACTATTTAGGCACCGACGGATGGGCTTTATTTTGGGACAATCAGAGCTTCATTTATAAAAACTATTTATCTTCCTTTGAGCAAGAAGTAACAGTTGTTATTTTCCGCTATCGGCAACGCAACTATTCGCTGGGCGACCCAGTCGAGAATAGCAGTCCACCCGTGTATGTAATTGCTGACCGTAGCGATAGCGGTTGGACCCCCTTATTTCCGTCAGGAGTAGCGCAAGGCGATAGTACAGTTAATACTCCTACCCTCGACTACGTAAAGGAGCCAGGTATTGCGGGCTTTAAGGCCTACAAACTCACCGGCTCAGGTTCAGGCACCCCATTTTTACGCACCGCACAGCTTGGCGCTGTAGACAGGGGTATTTACCACTACGGTACGGGCGAATTCCTCTCGCTCGATTGCGGCAAAACGCCTGCTGACGTGGGGTTAAATAACGACGACTGGGTTCCGGTCACGGGGCCTGACGAATATGGGGCCAATAGCGACGAGAGCCCAGGTGGGGCTTGCATCAATGCGCGCGAGAGTTTAGGAGACGAGAACTTTCACGCGATTTATTACAGATTCGGCAATTTCCGCTTCGACCGGGCCTTTCCCCTCATCGACGGCCTCTACTCACTGATTAGTCAGACTGCGGCCAGCTACGGCGGCCAGAGTCTGCTACCCCCATATGACCAGCGCGGCTTACTTAGTGAGTTTCTAACGGCCGACGTGAACCCCGCCACCGGCGACAGCGGCCTAGCCAACGAAGTGCCGCGGCTGCTGCTCTCGGCGGGCTGCGATATTAAGCGCTTCGGCTCGAGCGACGCCGCCACGCGCCTGCTTATCAGCTTAAAGCAATTCCTCTCCGACCTCTCCGCCCTCTACGATGCGGGCTGGTTCATTGACCCCGCTACGGGCTGGCTGCGCTTCGAGCACCGCGCCTACTTGGAAACTCGGCAAGGTGCGGGCGCCGTCGTGGATTTGCAAACCCTTGAAGACGCGCTACTCAGCGCCTCCTACTCCTACCGGGTGCAGTCGCTGCCCCGCTACGAGGAACTAAGCGTGGCGGCGGCCAGCACCGAGAACGAAGCCGACTTTGCCTACTACGACAAGAGCAGCATTGACTACGGGCCGGGCGGGTGCACGAACCAAAAGCAGGGCAGCAACAAGCTCAGCGTCAGTAGCGCCCGCCTCACGGGCGACGTGCCAGCCGGCATTCTCAACGGCGAGAGCATCCCCGACTCGGCCCTGTTTCTGCTGGCGCCTGACTTGCAGGGGCGCCTGCCGAACGCCAACCGCGAAGTGTCGTGCTCGCAGCTGCAACTGCGCTACTGGCGGCGAGGCCGGGCGGCGGGCACGGCTACCGTGGAAGGGCCCGCCCCGCCCGTACCGGCCAATACGCCCGTTGGCGCGTTGCCCGTGTACGGCCAGCCGCTCTACGTGCAAAGCATTCGGCCCCAGCGGGTGCAGGCGGACATTTCCGGCAAGCTACCCCTGCTGGCTACTCTTGCGGCCGATGCGCGCTACACCACGAACCTGGGCACGGCTGGCCAACTGGGCAAGGCTGACCTACTGCTTTCCGGCCTCAACGCCCGCAAGGTGAGCGTGACCATTTGGCTCACGGTGCCCTTTACTGCCACGCCGCCGCCTGCCATCGGGCGCCAGTTTGATGATTCGTTTGACCTCTCGTTTGACTAAGTAAGTGCCTGCTCCCAACCCCTACAC
>CALMOO010000801.1 GCA_937871705.1 uncultured Hymenobacter sp. | reverse complement strand
CTACAAGCCCCTGGAGGCTGCCCTGACGGGTGGCTTTCTTAGCCGCGCTGAGGAGCAGCAGGTGCTGGAACTGCTGCTGCACAACGCTTACAGCCTGCAAGACCGTTTTGGCGAAGATGAAGCCGCTGTGCTGGCGCGCTACGCGCCGCGGCCGGCGCCGGAGCCTCTGGAGCCAGCGCCTACCCCCTCTCCGGCGGCCGACCCGTTGCTACCCCACGAGCAGGCCGCTGCTACTGCCCGTGCCCGCCGCCAGCAACGGGCCCAAACGGCGCGCGAGGCTCAAGCCAAAGCCGCTGATACCGAGGGCCAAGCGCTGCTCCAAAATACCAAGGCCGCTTACCGCCAGCTAGCGCGCCTGCACCACCCCGACCGCGCGGCCCAAGCCAATGCCGAAACCCAACGGGCGCAAACCGAGCTGATGCAGCGTATCACGGCGGCCTACGCAGCAGGCGACCTGGCTGGCCTGCTCTCCTTACTGGCTGAGGAGGCTGCCCCTACCCCTCCTACCCCCGAGACCGAAGCGATACTGCAACGCTACACCCAAGCCCTCGCTCAACAACAGTTGCTATTAAGCCAGCAGCTGGCTGCCGCCCAGCGCCCACTCGATGATGCCCCTTGGAGCGGCACCGAAAAGCAGCAGCGTACCCGACTACGACAAATCAAGCGCGACCTGCGCGCCGAAACCGACTACCTAGCGCAGTTGCTACGGCAATTGCAAGAGCCAGCAAACCTGCGAGTTCTGCTCCGGGAACTCGCAACTCGGCGGCGGCATGCACTTTAGTATGAGCTGCCTCATACTATCAGCTGAACTTATTGTGCTTTTTTGTACTCGTAGTGTGGTTCAGTTCGAAATCAAATTGTTACTCTGTTTTTGCTACTCTTTGCCTATCAGTTGCTTGGCAGTCACTTTGTGCTAGTGAGCTGCAATACACTATCGCCCACGGGGCCTCGACTAGCTACTTTCCTGATAAATTAGGCTACTCTGTACGCTTTTCTGGTGCGCGGGGCAACGCAGCAAAAAGCCCCCAGTGCAAGTCACTAGGGGCTTTTTATTCTTTCGTATGGTGCATCAAAATAGCTCCAATATTTCCATAAATTCCCAATAACCCAACCAGGATACACCCAGGCTGTAGGCAGTTGCGATAACTAAAACCAGCACGCCACTGAATTTCTGGGCTTTGCTGCCGCGTTGGAATAAACTGATTCCACCCTGCCACAAGCCTGCACCAATGACCAGCAGCAGCAACATCAGGGCTAGTAGCTTCACTAAGCCAGCGTAGCTAAATCTTCCTTCCTGAATAAGCGAAATTTTAAATAGCAATACGGGAAGCATACGCTTGGTTAGCAGCAAAGTGTAGGCGAAATTAGCGAAAATGCCAGCTTTGTCTATGGCACATGCGGGCCGGGCTGTTGCAGCCGACCCCTCCGCACGGGGCCAAACCATCAATGCTTAGCCTGGGCATAAATCTTGGGCCTGCCTAGAGCCCGAGTGCGGTGACGGCGGCTTGCACGGCTTGGGCACGGTAGGCGGGCGCCGTGGCCGGGGCACGCAGCAGCTTTAGCAAGTGGAAATACTTGCGGCGACCTTCGGCGAGCATAGCGGCGGGCACTTCGAGGGGGAACACGCCGAAAGGCTCTACTTTTTGTACGCCCACCAGCAGGAAACGCTCGGCGCGCAGGGCATCGGTGTAGAAAGCGGCTTGTCGGTCGTAGTCGTAGTGGCTGCATTGCAGCCGAAAATGGTCAGCGTCGCGGGCCAGGGTTGTTTTAAAATCGACTATGGTGTATGGCTGGCCCGGCTGGTCGAGCACCAGGTCGGCGCGCAGCTTGCAGAGCGTGCCGGTTTCGGGCTCGGTAAACAGCGCGCTACGCTCGGTTACGCCGTTTTCGAGCAATTTGTGCAGCTCGGTGTTCAGCTTCACACCTTCGACCAGCCACCAGATAAGCGTATCGTTGAGACCAGGCTGGCCGGGTTGGTAGTCATCGGGCTCAAGTAGCGCGGTGTGGAAAGCCGTGCCGAAGCTGAGTGCGCCCGAACTAGAATCGGTGCGCGGCGGGCGGCCATCGAGGGCATCGCGCAGGCGCGAGAGGTCGGAGTTGGCGATGGCCGGCAGGGCGCGGTAGTCGTCGTAGGAAACACGCAGCAAGTCGGGGCGGTGGGCAGGGGTAGGGAGCAAATCGGACACGGGTAGACAACAACGGTTTTCCGCAAATGTCTCCGCTATAAGCAAAAAAAGCAAGGGCCCCCAACGAAGCAGCGGGTAAGCAAACGAACCGAAATTAGTGGTTGTTTGCTTACCCGCTGCTTCGTTGGGAACCCTGGCAAGCGCTCCTTACCTTAGCGAATTCGGCTATTGGCTGCCTACAAAGTATAGCCGCAGCTGCAATTTATTGGCAGCGTTACGGGGCCCACCCAGCACCACCCGAGTGGGCGATTCGGGCGAGTTTGAAATCAGCAGCATGCCATTATTCGGAACGGTGCGGTTGATAACGGCCTGGCAATATTGCTGCACCGACCACGAATAGGTACCGCGGTCAATGCCCGAATTGGATGGGGTAGCGGGGTTATACGTGGCCGTATTGTTAGCAGTACCAGTTGGGTAGCGCGCCACTAAATGGTTATTTTGGTCAATGGTATAAATCGCCAAATCGGTGGGTGGCGCCAAGTTGCCCAATACCGTAGCTGCAGGCACTTCAGCCGTGATGGAGGCATTGGTCACAATCAGGTGGTCACTGAAGAAATTCACGTTGGCCAGGTAGGGAAACTCCAGCTTCGTTACCAAGCCAAGCGCGCCCTCAACATAAGTGCGCTGCGCAGTTTTGGCATCGCTAACTTGCTGCAAGGAGGGGAGATTGTTCAACGCCGACGCGGCAGCAATGCTACGGTCGGCCGTTACCTGGTAGAAGTGCCGGCCGCCGCTCAGCGAGAAATCATGCGATAGCACGGTGCCAGGAGCAGTTGGGTCGTGGTAATACAATGTCACGGCCGACGTACTGCTGGTGGCATCGAAGCCAATGAGCGCTGCATTGTCGGTAGCACCGGGCAATAATGCCAAGCCGGGGTAATGTGCTTCTAGCAAGTCCTGAGTAGCAAGCTGCCCATTTTTAGCAGCCTGCAACAAATCCTGGCCCCACTTATCGCTCAGGGTCAAGCGTAGTGTAGCTAACCTAGGCCGAGCGCGCTGCACTGGCACCACTATCTTTTTGGTTAGCCGGTTTTGGTTGAGGAGCGTTGCCTGGTCGTAGCTGATTTTCGTCAGCTTGGGCGAAGCGAACGAGTACTTGGTAGCCGAGATGGGCGTAGCTGACGAAATAGGATGTACCTCGACTAGCGTCTGCGTCTTAGTTGTATCGGCGTAGCGGTACGTGGTAGGTTTGAGCACTAGTACTACCGAGTCGAACTGCTGTGTTTGGTCGATTTGAAAAGCCCCAGTCAGGGTGAAGTAGCTTTTCGACGTGATGAGACCCAGTTCCGGGTCATTATACTGCCCAACAATCAAATTGGGCGACGTAGACGTCACAACCGAGTCACGCAGCACGGTTGATGCCCTAACGGTCAGCGTATCAATAAGGTACGCGTTGGTATTAGCATTCGCGTCGGGCAGGCCCACCCCGGCGAACCACGCCGGCAGCGTGACGGCCGTCCAG
>CALMOO010000800.1 GCA_937871705.1 uncultured Hymenobacter sp. | reverse complement strand
TTCGAGGGTGGCTCCGGAAGGCACAGTGGCTATTGCCGAACTCCCCGCCCTTCGGCTATCCGCTACGGCCGGGCAGGTTGCGGCAGCCGGGTTTTTGTACGAGCGGCCCGGCTTTTTCACCGGTCTGTGAGGCCGCCTGCTCCCCTTGCTAGAAGGGGCGCTGGGTAGGCCTTGCTGTGGGTGCGCCTCGCGCCGCCACGGCCGCCACTCGCCGCCCTGGCGAGCGGCCCCTGTGCTTGGCCACCTCCCGGACGTTGGAGGCCATCTGCGTCCTTTCCGACCCCTGCGCGCAGCACCGACCGTGTTCAAGTACGCCGACCTACTCGGTGCTTCGGCCACTCCCCTTGGGGGCCAGCATCAGTGAAAGTGAGCTTATTTATCTATAATACCTTGATGATATTGCGGTTGCCTTAGTTTACTTAAAGCCTGCATTAAGCTGTAGCAAGCGCGTTGTCAGCGGGAGCGACGCGTTTTGGTGCGCGGTCGCTAGCCGGCTCGTAGCGCACGGACTACTTATAACTCCTTTTTAATCAAGGTGTTTAAAGGATGGTCGTCCGGGGCTGGGTAACGACAGCGAGGACTTAGGGGCAACGCCCTTCGGGAGGATACTGCTTTGGTGTACCCTTGCCGGAGGCTGAAATTTCCAGCTTCGGACCTGAAATTTCCAGCCCCGTTTCAGGGGGTAGGCTGAAATTTCCAGGGTGGTTTTAGGGGTAGTACCTCAAATTTCCAGCCCCGTTTTAGGAGGTAGGCTGGAATTTGCAGCTCGGGTTCAGCTGGCGCCGCAGTTTACCTAGGGGCTACTCGCGCCAGCTGGCTTGCGCTGCGATGCCAGGCGGCAAAAGGGCGGGTAAGGGCGCTAAAACGCGGGAAATGGCTACGCCGTTGAGCCGCACTGGGACAGACCCACCCCAAGGACCAACCCACTGGCGCGCGGGCGACCCCTAAGACCACCCTGCAACTTCCAGCCTCCCCCTAAAACAGGGCTGGAATTTCCAGGGTGGTTTTAGGGGGGAGGCTGAAACTTGCAGGCCCTGCCTGAGCGGTACCGCGCTTAGGGTAGCAGCAGCAGAACTAGCCGACGTGGATTCGCGCAGCGAATCCGCTCCAACTGCTTCGCCCAACCCTCTAATTTATCATAAGGCCAATGACGCAGACTCGTTTAAACGCTTAGCAGTAAGCTACGCTTTTCTGTAGTGGTAAGTGGCTCGTGATTCGGGGAGCATACAGTGAAGTTTGCCCTGTTGCTAGAAGTACCCCAGCCAGCGGCCGGTTAGCCGGCCCCTACCAGGCCGAGCACGGCCGCCAGATACGCCGTGATGACGTGTTCATCCCGGCTGCGCAAGCCGATGTGGCCGTCGGGACGCACCAACACTAAGTCGCCGGCCTGCGCAGCGTAGACCTGCTGCGCATAGCCCGCTCCGTCGAGCAGGTCCTCCCCGATTTCCAGGGCCTGCACGCTGGGATAGGGGCTGAGGGGCCGCACCCCAAACCCATAAAGCGTCCAGTGCCCGCCCCGCTGCGCCTCAAACAGGCGTCGGCGTCGGCCATCAGGCAACGTACAGGGCGCGTCCGGGGCCCGGTCACCCGCCTGCGGGCCAGGACCGTCGGTGGCGGGGGCTAGTGGGCCACCTCGGTAGCTGACGCCGAGCTGCAGCAGCTGTTTACTATCTTGAGCGGAGCGGGTGCCGGGGTGCTGCCCGGTCAGCTTGCTCGACAGCTCCAGCACGGCCGCCGCGACGGGTCGCCGCTCCGCCTCATACGTGTCGAGCAGCGTATCGGGAGCCCCGCGCAGTACTGCCGCCAGCTTCCAGCCCAGATTGGCGGCATCCTGCAGGCCGGTGTTCATGCCCTGGCCGCCGGCCGGCGAGTGGATGTGGGCCGCATCGCCCGCCAGCAGCACGCGCCCGGCCCGGTACCGCGCTACCAAGCGCACGTTAAGTCGCCAGCGCGAGTGCCAGACCAGCTCACGGAGGCGTATCCGCTCGGGCCCAACCACGGCATCTACAATGGCCTGGAAGGTGGCCAGCGTGGGCTCGGCCGCGCTGCCGGGGGCCAGCGGCGCCTGAATCTGGAACGTGTCGGTGGCCGGCAGCGGGCACAGGGCTACCGACCCGGTCGGGGTGGTCCACAGATGCCAAAAGTCGCGGTCGAGCCCGTCGAGGCGCACGTCGCCCAGCAGCATGCGCTCGTCCTCGCTGGTGCTGCCCACGAAGGCGATGCCCACCAGGCGGCGGATGGTGCTCGACCCGCCATCGCTGCCCACCACGTAGCGGGCGGTCGCCGCCGCGCCGTCGGCAAAGGTCACGTGCACGCCAGCGGGCTCTTGCGTAAGCCCGACGACCGTCCGGCCCCATTCCACGACCACGCCATGGTCGGCCAGACACGCGCGCAGCGCGGCTTCAATCTGCCACTGCGGCAGCAGCAGCGAGCGGGCATACGGATTGTCGGGCGTCGGCTCCTGGCCTTCGCGCGGGTCGAGGTCGCGGTAGCCGCCGGCCGCGTCGTAGAGGCGCACGGGCAGGCGAAAGCGGCCGAGTGCCACCAACCGGTCGGCCACGCCTACATTGTCGAGCACCTCCAGGGTACGGGGCTGTAGGCCTTTGCCGCGCGAGCCGGTGAAGGGAGCGGGCGCCTGGTCGACGAGGCGCACGCCAATGCCGCGGCGGGCCAGCTCGCACGCGGTCAGCAGGCCGGTCGGGCCCGCCCCGACCACTAACACTTCGGAAACTTCGTTGTCGCTCATAAGGAAGGGAAGGCCCGTTAGCAGACGCTTCCTGGCCTGAGTGACGCAAAAGCGAGGCGCATATTTTTGGCAGTCAGCTCAGCAGCAGCAAAGGACCTGTGGTGCTGGCAGAAGCCCGCGTAAGGGCTAACGCGGGCTAGCCTACTCTCATGGCCGGAGCTGCGCGCAACTGCGTTGAACGACGTGGGGCGCGGGGTAAGCAAGTGGCGAGTGTAGGGAGCGCGTTGAGAGCCTGTTGGCTCGTAACCTACAGGCGGTAACGGACCCTTGAAACGCCTGAGTTTACAAGCCGGACGTACAAGGCACCCCCTGAAAGGGGATAGCACTAGACCAAAGAGGCGCCCAAAAACGCTCGAACCGCTTGCAAAAAGCCCGCTACCTCCTTACTGGTTTGACCGGTTTTTCGGAGTAGTTGCGCAGGTATTCGGGGCGGCTGACTTGACCTCGAAATAGCTTTTTTAAGCGCGTTGCTTTACATAATAAGGAATTATCAGGCTTTTGGGAAGGCTGGTTCGAGCACCTTTCGTAAGCAGCAAACTTCACCTTACTCTGCCTTCCAGTAGGCACAGAAAAGGTCGCGCCACCCGGCACTAAAAAACCCCTTAATCTCGCAATTAACAGGCTTTTCACTATTCAGGGGCAAATTTACGCCTCGTACACACTGTCAGGAGGGGCTAGCAAAGGAGTAGCGTCGTACTCCAACTCGGGCTTCACAGCCTCGCGGAGCCAATTGGGCTCCAACTCCTCCGACGCTTGGTAGTAGATGAGCTTGGGGGCGAACATCGGCAATTCCGGCATCGATGGCAAATCGCCGCCACTCTCCAGTACGATGTAGGAGGTTTGAACTCCAGATGCGGCACCACTTTGGGGCGAACGGGTAGCAGGCGGACAGGAGCTGAAGCTGATGCCAAGAGGAGACTGGCGCTGAGCGCGAGGCAAACAAATGCTATCATTCTGTTGAATTTGTGGAAATTTGGAGTTTAAATGGGCTCCAAAGTTTCACGGCTCCTAGCCGCACAAAAAGGACAACAACTCGCTACTTTTAAAGCATTATCAGACCAAAAATTACATGCTTTATATCACTCAAATAGACTGGATTCCTAGTCGCGATACATTAAAAGACTTTCTGGTTCCTCTTGTGGGTTCAGCAGCCGGTGTTTGGGCTACACTCGCAGTTTTCAAAAGGCAATTAGAAGAAAATCGCAGAAGTCATGAGCAAGAACTGATTCGCACTCTGAAAGAGGAGAATGATAATCAGAATAACCAAGCTACAGCTAAGCTCTCCAACTTTGTTTGGCTATTAGAAGATGTAATGAAGTTTGCCACAACACAAAATTATGACTATCTGATTGCTGCTAAAGAGACTGAGGAAAATCTATTGATGCCACATCGTCTATCGATTAGAGCATCTACGACAATAGATAGGATATTTACCCTGAAGCAAGAGGATATATTCTATTCATTTATACGTAAAGCACTCGACACTGAAGAAAATCGAATCCACGTTGCAAAAACATACAACAAACTTGATTATATCAAAAAAAGCATTAAGTCAAACAGGCTTAAATATAAAGAACATATCGAAACATATCATAAAATAGTTACTGATTACCGCCAGCATATTGAAAACATCAGAGAAATTTTTATAGAGGTGACTGGTGAATCTAGGCTTTCTAATAATTTTCCTAATGATGAGTTTGCACAATTTATTTCTAGTGCTCACAAATTTTATCTAAGCTCGTTAGAAAGCCTACCTGAAGCATCAGATATTGATTGACATCAAGTATCTTTTTTAGAGCCATTTATGCAAGATTTAGTAGATAATTTTGTTGATGAGCCTAGAGCACAACGAATACTTACGCAGGGCAGCAGAGCTAATAAATTGGTGGGCAGAATCAAATTTTCTTCTAAAACGACAGTTGAGGACCTTAGAGAAGCTAACAAAGCATTGAGCAAATCATTAGAAGAATTGCAAACAGAAATAAATTATATCAAAGCAGTTTTAGCCACAACTTAACTATTCCTTGACGAGATATTTAATGACTAGAGCATAGCGCCGTAGGTCGGGCAACTAGTTATCGGTACTCTGGCCTTTGCCCTTGGTCGACACTCGGGCGTAGATGGCGACTTTCATAATGTCCCGTGCTTCTGTATATATTCTACTAAAGAGCTTCCTTTAGGGCTCTCGTCTTCTGTGATATCGGATATGAATGTTGGTATATGCATACCGCCGGTCACATCTGCCTTTACTGAATTATTTGTGAGCCTTGTCGATGATGCTTCTATTATAGATACAGGAGAATCTTGGGCGCTATCAAAGTTTTTATAAATTTTAAGTAACCTTTTGATATAAAGGTTGACTGCTTCTCCAAAATTTACAGCTTGCTCGAAAGTGGGGATATAACCTTGGTGTATTACATTATTTCTAAAATTAACTGGGTCATTACCTTCTATTCCAAGTTTAATAGATATACTTTTCAAAAAGGAGGAATCGAAAATAGGTGCCGATTGCTTTACAACTGTAAGATAAATCAGATAAAATGCTCCTATTTGTCGTTCTGATTGCTTACTAATTGCCTTCCATGTTTTGGCCCAGTTTTCTTCTCCTAATTCGTAAACTGAACTACCTAGTAAAACCCGAATTGAATATTCATAGAAACGCTCCAGCGCCACAGCAAAGCTTGTAATAGCTTCGCGGTAGTACCATTTTCTTAGAGAACTTATACCTGAGTCAAAAATCAACTCGTGTTTAGGATTTTGCAACACTACCTTCATGAAGTGCCCATTAGGGCAACTATACTCATAGACAGCAGAATTTTGCAAAGGGAGCATTATTTCTACGCCCAAAATAGCATTGTTCGTCGGGACAGGATTGTCTAAAAATGCTCCTAGGCAAGTAGGGCACCTGAACTTTATTTTCATAACTGAGCTGATTTAATTGAGGTAGCAACCGCACTCAGGTCAAAACTAGTCCACAAATCGGGCGATTTATGGACTAATCCAACAGCCGCGAAAATATTTCCAAAATGCAGATTTCAGGTCGATTACGCGGCTTTTTTAGGGCCTCCTCCGTTGCTTGATAGCGCAAACTAACTCGGCTCTACCCAGCCGCCCGGTGCTGTACTTTTGTGTCGTATGGGTCACTACACCGACGCACCAGAAGATAATCTACTTGGCCTCACCGATAAGGACGCGCTCAATGAACAAGAGGCCCTCGGCGTCGCCACCGTCGAGCGTTACCTACTGGAAGAGTTAGACTATCCTGTAGACCTCTCCGTTGGACTGTTGCAAGCGCTGCACCGTCGCGCTTTTGGCCACTTATATGACTGGGCCGGCCAGTGGCGACACACGGTTCCCAATGTGGGGGCCTATTTGCCGCCGCCTGCGGCACGCGTGCCACAACTGCTATATGAGTTTATCGACGAGGTGCGTCATCGGCAAGGCCTGTTGCCCCCACTGCCGAGTACCGACCAAGTGGCGGAATTACTGGCCTATGCGCACCATCGGCTCGTCGCGATTCACCCCTTTACCAACGGCAATGGCCGCACCGCGCGCCTTTTCACCAACCTGCTCGCTTACAACTACGGCTACCAGGAAGTCGTGCTTTATCAACGCGAAGTTGGCGAAGCGCGTACCCACTACCTCGCGGCTATCCGGCAAGCCGACAACTATGACCTACGCAGCTTGCAACAACTGATTAGCGGGCAGCTCCGCCCGCTTGACTAGCCGTTGGCTGGGAGTCGGTTTGAGCATAGAGTGCTTCCAGGCGCTCCATGGAAACCGTCTGATTCTCCAAGGCCATAGAGGCATAGACCGACCGCAACACCATGGCCTTCACCACGGCGGGGTCCTGTAACTGACGATAACGGTCGCGCAATTTCATAATACCAAAGATAAAGGGTAGCTGCTAGCTGACCGGTGAACGAACTGTAGAGTTCAACTCCGTGTGCTCGTAGCAGCGACTTGCAAGGCCGAACTATGCCATAAATGGCGGAAAGGGTAGACTAGTCTATAACCAGGCTACCAGGTTTACTGCTTCTATCTTTGGGCGCTCTGCCATTCAAGGAGCCGCGCATGAAAGATCTTCTGGGGTATACCCTGCTCGTGGGGCTCGCTTGGCCGCTGTCCTTATCCGCCCAAACACAGAGTCCTCCGCCTACCGTTAGTACCCTGGCTGGCTCGGCCGAAGGCAAAGGCAAGCAAAGCACCGATGGCGCAGGAGTCGCCGCCCGCTTTGACTGGCCCATGGGTCTGGCCGTCGCTGCTGATGGCACGGTCTACGTAACGGATACGTACCAACATACCATTCGTAAAATCACGCCTGCCGGCCTTGTCACCACGTTGGCTGGTAGCCCCGCCGCCGTGGGCAGCCAGGACGGCTCAGGCGCGGCCGCGCGCTTCAACCACCCCGTGGGTCTAGCTATAGCGAGTACGGGGGTGCTCTACGTAGCGGATGTCGATAATCACACCATTCGCAGCATTACTCCCGCGGGACTCGTGCAAACCGTGGCGGGTGCGGCGGGCAGTAAGGGCAGCGCGGATGGCCCCGTGGCGACCGCTCGCTTTAACTCCCCCTACGCCGTCGTGCTGGGGCCGGAGGGAGAGCTCTACGTAGCTGATACGTACAACCATACCATTCGCAAAATCACGGCGGCAGGCGTCGTCTCTACGGTGGCCGGCCTAGCCGGTAGCAGAGGGTACGCGGACGGCGCCACTAGCCAGGCCCGGTTCAATCACCCCTCCAGTATCGCCCGCGCGTCTGATGGCACGCTCTACGTCGCCGATAACCACAACCAGCTAGTCCGCAAGATTACGACCGCAGGCGTTGTGACGACGCTCGCGGGCACCCCGGGTAAGAAAGGCTTTGCCGAAGGGCCGGCCCAAACAGCGCGCTTCCACGCCCCCACTAGCGTGGCCGTCGCGACGACGGGCACCGTGTACGTCGCCGATTATATCAACTCCGTTATCCGGCAGATAACCCCCGACGGGCAGGTCTCGACCTTTGCCGGGCGGCTCAAAGGCTGGGGGCACCTAGATGGCCGTCCCCAGGAGGCGCGCTTTAAGTTTCCCTTTGGCGTGGCGGTAGGCCCCACGGGGTGGGTGTATGTAGCCGATACGGGCAATCGCACGATTCGCCTTGTCAAATAGAGCCCTTAAACCTCGGTTTTTCCAACGGTCCTCCTACACACTAAACTGAGTCTTATAATTGTAGATATGCTAAGTTGAGCTCCTGAAGCGCAGGTGTACTTCCTCCTTAGCTACCACGAAAAAGACGTTTGCTGCTATAAACAGCTTCTTTTTGCTTATTCAGCTTGTAAAAGCTGTGTTCCTAGTCGAGAAAAGGCCCTATTGGTGCTTGTTTCAGGCCTTAAACAACGTTGACCTAGGTGAAATAGACAAAAAGAGCACAGTCATAAATGTGTTTAGCGCTCTTGGCAGACGTTTACAAACACCTAGATCACGGCTACGAACAACTGCAAACGATTACGAGCGGTTGCAAGCGTCTACGGACGCTTAAAAACGACTGTAAACGCTTACGTACGATTACAAACGACTAAAAACGTTTACGTACGACTGCCAGCAATTCTCACCGTCTGCGAACACCTCCGTGCCTGTGTATGGCTACGTGGTGGGGGAATTAGCCTCCGCTGGCTTAGCTCTTCCGGCGGAAACCGCTGGTTCGGGCGGACGTAAATAGTTTAGCTGTTGCACAATCGTGGCGCGCACTTGTTGCAGGATCTGCAGCCGCAGCTGCGGCCCGGTTTCGCCCTGCGCTAGGCCGGGGTGCTGCGCATACTCGGCTACTAGCTGCTCCACAAAGCCCAACAAGTTGGTCAGCATGCCGCTCGATTGTAGCTCCGGCACTAACAAGAGCAGCACTTGCGGGAACTCGTCATAGCGGCGCTCCAGGGGCGCAAGGGCCTGGCGGGCTTGCGCCAATTGGTCGAGTTGCGCCTGCAGCGCCGCCACCGTCTGCTCGGCCCGCGCCGCCCGGGCTGGCCAATCAATGGGGGCCCCATCCACGACCCCATGGCGGGCGGCCATATTCCGGCAAGCAGCGGAGCAGAACTGCTTGTCCGAGCGCCCCTGCAGGGGCTGCTGGCACCAACTGCACCAACGCGGAACGAGCGGCGAAAAGCGCGAAGCAGACATAAGGGTTCAGCAAGCAAGAGGCGAGGCACCCGCTAGGGGCACTCCAAATTTAGGCACTGGTGCGTAACGGTCTAGCTCGTTAGCAGGCGCGTCTTGGGTAATGCGACCAGGCTGCAGCCGCGGCGGGCAGTAAAGCCGACGGGCACAGCTGCTACTGCTACTGTCTTGTTTCGCTGGCGGCTTGTCGACCAAAGTAGTCCACAGAAGGACCTAAAGCTTGTCACATTACTTGAAGCGTCGTTTGCAATATGTAAAAGGCTTATTACGACTTCAGAATAATGGTTCGTCTTGTATGACAAGCTGTCTAATTGGTACCGTGTTCTACAACAGGCACCGTACCTTTTTAACCCTAGCTTTTTACATAGCAAGCGGGCCGTCTTATCACGCGCAAAAGCTTAGCAGCTTATATAACCCACGGTTATCATGTGTCAATTAATCATGCTTGCAAGTCAGGTTTTATTAAGATACAGAAATGTAGACACTTGCTGCATAGCTATAATTTTACTTCTTACTTAGCCAGCTTCATTAATTTCCCTCATAATTTCTCCAAACAACCGAGTGGATTTGAGCCGGTCTTCCAGGGCGTACATGCTGGAAGCAGTGATGAGCTCATCGGCCTGCGTTTCGGCTAGAAATCCTTGTAGCTGCTGCTTTACGGTTTGCTTGCTACCGACAAAGGAGTACTTGAGCATCTGGTAGACGGCAGGGTGCTGCCACATGTCTTGCAGTTCTTCGGTCATGGCCGTCGGCGGCTGCAGGGGCTCTCTCGTTTGCCCGGTCAGCATGCCGACAAACATCCGGATGACGCTCGTGAACTGCCGTTGGGCTTCTTCGTCAGTATCGGCAACGTAGGCATTGAGGGCCACGATGGTATAAGGTTGGCTCAGCGCCGCCGAAGGCTGAAACTCGTCGTGATAGATTCGCAGCGCCTGGTGTAAGTGCGTAGAGGCAAAGTGGCTGGCAAACGCGTAGGGCAGGCCCAGCTTGGCCGCCAGGTGGGCGCTATCGGTGCTGGACCCTAGGATGTACAGGGGCACCTCGGTGCCCTCGGCTAAGGGAGCCCGCACGGCGGCCTGGCTGTTGGCCGGCGAGAAGTAGGTTTGAATCCTGCCGATTTCCTGCGGAAAGGCCTGGGCCGCCTGCATAAAATCTGACCGGATGGCTTGCGCGGTCGGCGAGTCGGTACCCACCGCCCGGCCCACCCCCAAATCGATGCGGCCGGGGTAAAGCTGCGCCAACGTGCCAAACTGCTCGGCCACAATCAGGGGCGAGTGGTTGGGCAGCATAATGCCGCCGGAGCCCACCCGGATGGTGGTCGTATTTTCGGCCACGTACCCAATGAGCAGGGGGGGCGCGTTGCTGCCAATATTATCGGAGTTATGATGTTCGGCCAGCCAGTAGCGGGTGTAGTGGGCTGCCTCGGCAGCCTGAGCCAGCGCCAACGAATTGTTCAGGGTTTGCTTCACCGTATCGCCTTGCGAGACGATGGCTAGGTCTAGAATGGAATAAGCGACTGCTTGCTTTTCCGAACGGTTGGACTCGTTAACAGGGGTAGGCATAAGTTCTTTAGATAAGTGGCGGCTGGTAGCAGGAGACGCTGCTTAAATGCTTCGAAACGCTGGTTTTGGTAGCTCAAGGTTTCCCCGCAGGGTTTGCGCTTCGTATTCCGTATGGAAGAGGCCACGCGCTTGCAAAATGGGCACCACCAGCTCGATAAAGTCTTGTAGCCCATACGGATGGTCTTGCTGAACCATCAGCATATCGATTGCTCCGGCCTCGTACCACTTCTGTATCTCGTTAGCAATGCGTTCGGCGGAGCCCATGAACAAGGGAACGGGTCGGTGCGAATACGGACCTAGGGAGCGGATTGCCTGATATTTCGCGTAGGCCTCGGCATCGGTGCGGCCCACGATGGGGTTTTGCGACACCGACCGCACGAAGTCTTCCGGCTGCCGGCCTTTTTCAACCAGCTTCGCGGTCAGCGCATTGGCGAGGGACAAGGTTTCCTCGAAGGAACTGCCCGCCATGAAGACGCCGTCGGTGTAAGACGTGGCTAGGTCTACGAAGGTGGGGGAGCTACCGGCCATGTACAACACCGGCCGGCCCTGCACCGAGCGGCTGATGTTCAGCGGCCCATCCACCGAGAAGTACTTGCCTCGGTAGTTGATGGGGTGCATCTTGCGCGGATTCAGAAACACGCCGGTTTGCTTATCGCGGGGAAAGGCGTCGTCCTCGTACGTGTCCCACAAACTCAGCAGAATCTCCAGAAACTCCTGGTGCATGGGGTACTGGTCGGCTTTGCTGAGGTGGCCCCGGCTGAAGTTCACCATCCCGCCGGGATTGGAGGTAATGGCGTTCAGCGAGGCCCGGCCCTTGCTGATTTTATCCAGCGACAAGACCTGTCGGGCCAGGTTGTAGGGGTCGGTATAGGAGGTCGAAGCCGTCAGCGAGAGGCCGATGCGCTCCGTTTTCATGGCCAGGGCCGACATGAGCGTCCCGCCCTCGAACATGCTCAGGTAGTAGGGAATGTTGCCGGGGCCAACGTGGCTCACGTCGTACAGAAACAGGGTCTCAAACTTGGCCTGTTCCACCAGCTGCGCCTGCTTAATGAAAAAATCGATGTTTTCGCCAGCGTCGGCGGGCGTATCCGGGTGGCGCCAGGAGGAAAAATTCCACCCCGGCCCATCAATGACCGCGGCCAGCTTTAGTGTTTTTCTATTATTCATCACGTGGGAGTGTACATGCGTGTTTTTGCCCCGGCAGAACCTTCTTTGCGGGCCTAGGCCCTAGCCGATGCTATCCAGCGCCTGCATATCCTCGGCGGTCAGCTGTAAGGCCGCCGCCCGCATGTTCTCTTCCAGATGGTCGAGGCTGCGGGTGCCCGGAATGGGCAGGATGTTGGGCGCGTGGTGCAAGAGCCAACTCAGGGCCAGCTGCCGTACCGAGGCCTGGTGGCGGGCCGCTACCTGCTGCACCACTTCCGTGTCCTTTACGTCGCCTCCGCCGATGGGAAACCACGGAATGAAGGCAATGCCCTGCTCGCGGCAGTACGCCAGCACAGGCTCGTGCTCGCGGTCGAAGAGGCTGTAGCGGTTCTGCACCGAGGCCACCGGAAAGTGCTGCTGGGCGAGCTTAATTTCCTCCACCGATACTTCCGACAGGCCTAGGTGCCGCACCAGGCCCTCTTGCCGGGCCTCGGCCAAAAAGGCAAACGTGCGCTCGGCGGGTACCCGCGGGTCCAGGCGATGCAGCTGGTAGAGGTCGAGGCGCTCCAGCTTGAGGCGGCGCAGGCTGCCGTGCAAGGCATCGCGTAGGTGCTGCGGGGTGCCGTCGTTGAGCAGGCCTTCCCTGCCCGGGCCGAAGCGCACCAGGCCGCCCTTGGTGCCGATAACCACGCCGGGCGCGTAGGGATGCAGGGCTTCGGCAATGATTTCTTCCGACACGAAGGGGCCGTACATGTCGGCCGTGTCGATGAAATTAGCGCCGAGGTCCACCGCCCGCCGCAACAGCGTCAGCATGGCGGGGCGGTCGGCCGGGGGCCCATACAGGTTGGGGCCCGGCACGCGCATCGCGCCAAAGCCGAGCCGGTTAACCGATAAGTCGCCTCTTAAGGAGAAAGTAGTTTCCACGTGCAGGTTGCCTGGAGGATGAACAATTAAGATTCTTTAGTGGCCGACTCCGTAATCGCGGCCTTGTGCTCCTCCAGAAATTCCCGCAGGGTCTTGGCCGGCCGGCCCAGCACGTAGGGAATATCGTTCTGCACCATTGACATATACGACATTCGGCCGTCGAGCATCTGCGTCACAAACTCAATGTTGGCATTCGCGTACCAGCTCTCACCGCCATTCGCCACTATCTGCTCAATCACTTCTTTAAACCCTTCGAGCCCTTTGTTCTCATACTTGATTTCCAGGCCGGTAACCTCGCTCAAGAGCTCCGCAATTTCCTGCCCGTTGAAGGTTTCCACGCTCAGCCAATAGTGCTGCCCCCCGTGGCGCTCCGGCCCATCGACGAGGGCTTTGGCGGCCATCGCCGCAATATCGCTGGAGGCAATGTAGCCAATACGGCGGTCGTCCCAGTAGCCGGTGTAGGTTAGGTTCTTGGGGATGTACAGCCCCGTGAACACCTCCATAAACATGTTGGGGTGGAGGTGAGTCCAGGCAATGCCGCTGGCCTCGATGTACTTTTCAATCATCTGGTGCCAGGCAAAGTGAGCATCGGTGGTATCCCACTCCGCAAACACGCCTACGTGCACGATATGGCGGACGCCCGCCTTCTTGGCCGCATCTACCAGGGTTTTGCTCTGCGTGAGCATGGCCACTGTGTAGCCGGTTAGCAGAAACACCCGGTCCACCCCGGCTAGCGCCAGCGCAAAGGTTCTGGGGTCGTCCAGGTCCAGGTAGGCGCAGTCTTTGCCTTCGCCGGTAAGCTGGTCTACCACCTCCTGTTTGCGCGAGGTGATGCGCACGTTGACCGCTTGACCTTCCAGGTCTTTGATAACTTGACGGCCGATGGTGCCGCTGGCGCCCAAGACCAGGACGGTCGGGTTCTGCTTATTTTCCATGTGCGGGTGCCTTGAAATGGCAGTAAAAAATGTCGTCTGAAGTTGGTTGGTAGGGCCGGGTGCGGCTACTCAGGCGCTAGGGCCGCAAAGCTGGTAGCGGCGGCCACGGCCTGCCACTGCTGCAAATCGTGTTGCACGGCGGCTATTTTGAGGTCGGCCACTTGGTGGGCGTCCTCGCCCAGGAATAGGTGCAGGGGTGGGTTGTTGGCTTCGCTGACCTGCATAAGTACCGCCGCCGCTTTGGCCGGGTCGCCGGGCTGCTGGCCGTTGTAGTGCTGGTCCTGAAGTACCTGCGATTCGTGGATGGCGTGGTAGGCCGCCAGGGGCTGCTGGGGTAGGGCCAGCGAATCCGGCGTGAGGAAGTCGGTGCGGAAGGAGCCGGGGTACACCACCGTGGCTTGGATGCCAAATTCCTTGACTTCCGCCGCGTACGACTCCGTGAGGCCCGCCACCGCAAACTTGGTGGCGCAGTAAATGCCCCAACCCGGAAAATTGCCCATGAACCCGCCGGAAGAGGAGATGTTGAACACCCGGCCCGCCCCGCGCTGCCGCAGGTAGGGGGTAGCCACGCGCAGCACGTTGAGCAAGCCAAAGACGTTGACCTCGAAGTTTTGGCGGGCTTCCTGGTCGCTGATTTCTTCCAGGCCGCCGAGCTGGCCGTAGCCCGCATTGTTCACCACTACGTTGAGCCCGCCGAGCGTGCCGATAGTGGCTTCGAGGGCCTGGCGCACGCTTTCCTCGCTGCTCAGGTCCATGTGCAGGGGTAGGAAACGGTCATCGGCCCCCGGCACGGCTTGCCGCAGCGCTTCCAGATTGCGGGAGGTAGCGGCCACGGCGTAACCGGCGGCCAGCAGCTCCCGCACCAGCGTTAAACCGAGGCCCTTGGAGGCCCCGGTTATAAACCATACTTTCTTGTTAAACATCATTTTTACTGCTGGTAGTCGGCAGGCAAGGTATGGGGGTGGCCGGCACGGCGGCCTAAGCGACTACTGCGGCGTCGGTGGTGACGGTGAGCTTCACGTCGATGTTGCCGCGCGTGGCCCGCGAGTAGGGGCAGGTATGGTGGGCTTTTTCCACAATTTCCTCGGCCTGGGCCTGGTCTACGCCGGGCAGGTTGGCGTGCAGGGCTACGCCGAGGGTGGGCAGGTTTTCTTCGTTCATGAACAGCTCTACCTGAGCATCCACGGAGATGTCGCCCACGTTCACCTTGGCCTGGCGCGCAATGTGAATGACAGCATTGCCGAAGCAGGCCGCGTAGCCGGCGGCAAAGAGCTGCTCGGGGTTGGTGGCGCCTTCGCGGGCCCGGCCGCCTAGGCTGCGGGGCATAGTCAGCTCCAGGTTGAGCACGTTGTCGGTTGATTCGATACGACCGTCGCGGCCGCCGATAGATTTGGCTTGCGCCGAGTGCA
Source organism: uncultured Hymenobacter sp. (assembly GCA_937871705.1). Classification (GTDB taxonomy): domain Bacteria; phylum Bacteroidota; class Bacteroidia; order Cytophagales; family Hymenobacteraceae; genus Hymenobacter. The sequence continues at coordinate 11,677 of CALMOO010000800.1, read as the reverse complement.
TGATGGTAGTTGCCATGATAGTAGCTTGAAATTTTGTTTAGAAAAGAACCTAGGAAAAAGCATGGTCCGGCTAGGCCTTACCTAGCTGCTTGGCGCGGTTGCCGGCCACCACTTCTTCGCGCGTAGGCCACGCTTCGCGTTGCAGCAGCTCCGAAATAATCTGGTCGCGTATCTGCGGTGCTTTGTCGGGCACGGCGTTGGCCAGGGCCTGGGTCAGCTCGGGGGCCGTAAGCTCGGTGCAGTAGGCCGGCGTGCCGGGCTGCTGCCGCCACGAGTCGGCCAGGCTACCCCCATCCACCACATCGAAGCCGAAGTCGTTGCAGAGGTCGGATAGGATTTGCTTGGCGCGCGCGTCGTCGCCCGCAATGGAAAGGGCAATGCGGCCGGGCGTGCCGGGCGCGGTGCCGCCGCTGGCAATTGTCTCGGCGAGCAGGTTGTTGAAGGCTTTCAGGAGGGGGCGGCCCAGCTGCTCGGCCGCCAGCACGCTCTCCGGCGTGCCCTGCTCCAGCGCGTCGATTTTCTCGTCCCGGAAGGGGTAGTAGTTGCCGGTATCTACCACGATTACCTCAGGGGGTAGCGACCGGAACAGGTCCTTGGGAAACTCGTCAAGTACCTTGAAAGGCACGGCGATAAAAACGAGGTCCACGTCCTGCACCACCTCTGGCAGGGTGGCGGGGCTAGCTCTCAACTCCTTCGCTTTCTGGGCCAATTCGGCCGGCTGGCGGGTGTTGGTTACTTTCACTTGGTGGCCGAGGGCGACCAGGTTTTTGGCGAGGGAGCCGCCGACGGGGCCGGTGCCAATGATTCCGATTTTCATGGAGTTCGGGGTTGAGTGGTTTATCGTTTCCACGAGGAGGACCTCCTTGGGTCTGCCCTGGAGAAGCATTGTTAAGCAGCGGCTTACTGTCAGGGAGCTCGCTCATCTTCAGCAACTGCAGAAAGCTTTCCAGCTCCTGCAGCTTTTCCGTATTGATAGTCAAGTACATGTTGCGGCCCTCCTTGCACGAATTGACCAGCCCCGCATCTACCAGGGCCTTGACGTGCTGCGACATGGAGGGCTGGCTGATGGGCACAAACTCATACAGATTGGCGCAGCCTAGGCGCTGCGCCCGCGCAATCTCCTGCAACATGCGCAGGCGGGTGGGGTCGCTCAGGGACTTGGCTAGCTTGACGAGGGACTTGGTATCCATAGCAATAGGGTGGGGATAGAAGGATTTTGCTTGTCGTTCGCGGGCCGAAGCGGGGAGGGCAAGTAAACTGGATAAGAGCTTGTTACTGCCAGCCGCCGCCCACGGCCCGGTACAGCTCCACATTGGCCCCCAGCTGGTTACGTTTCAGCGAAGCCAGCTCCAGCTCGCTTTGCAGCGCGTTGCTCTGGGCTGTGATGACTTCTAGGTAGCTGGCCAAGCCGCTGCGGAACAGCAGGCTGGCATTGGTCGTCGCCTGGCGGAGCGCGGTGACGCGCTCTGTGGCAATGGCTTGCTGCGTTTGGGTGCGCTGAACCTGCCCGAGGGCATCCGAGACTTCGCCTACCGCTACCAGCACCTGCTGGCGGAACTGAATCACCGTCCGCTCGCGGTCAATCTGGGCCTGCTGGTACTGCGTGCGCAGCGCCCCGCGCTGAAACAGCGGCTGCGTAATGCCCCCCGTGGCCAAGCCAAACAGCGAGGCCGGCACGCTAAACCAGTTGCTGGCCTGGAAGGAATTGAGACCGCCCTGCGCCGTGATGGCCAGCGTGGGGTAGAGCTGCGCTTTGGTGTAGCCCACCGTGGCATTAGCTCGGTCGAGCGCCAGCTCGGCACTGCGCACGTCGGGCCGCCGGGCCAGCAGCGCAGCGGGCACGCCGCCTGCCGCTAGCACCGGCACTTGCACCCGTAGCAGGTTGCCGGTGCGGCTAATGCCACCCGGCATCCGCCCGGCCAGAATGCTCAGCGCATCTTCCTGCACCGTGATGGCCTGCTCAAACTCGGGGATGAAGCCGGCCGCCGTGAGGCGCTGCGCTTCGACCTGCTGCACGGCCAGGGCCGTCACCTGGCCGGCCGTGAACTGCAATTTCGTAAAACGCAACGTGCTGTCGGTGAGCGCGAAGTTGCGTCGGGCCACGGCCAGCTGGGTGTCCAGCATCAGCAGGTTGTAGTAGCCTTCGGCCACTTGCGCCACCACCTGGGTTTGCACAGCCTTGCTGGCTTCCTGGCTTTGCAGGTAGGCGGCCAGCGCCTCCTGCTTGCGGCTGCGGATTTTGCCCCAGATGTCGGCTTCCCAGCTAACGGCTGTCGAGAGGTTGTAGTCTTCGAGGTGCTTGACGCCGAGGAATTGGCTGTAGGAAATACCGTTCAGGCTGTTGCTAGAGGGCCGGTTGGTCGTCACGCCCGCTTGCAGGGTGGCCGTGGGCAGGTAACCTAGGCGGGCCTGCTTAAGCGTGGCCTGCGCCGAGGCGATGTTCTGGATAGCCAGCTGCAAGTCGTTGTTGCGCACTGTGGCGCTGTCGAGCAGTTGCTGCAAGGCCGGCTCGGTGAAGAAGCTGCGCCACGGCAGGTTGACGACCGACGTCGTATCGGTGTTGGTCGCGGTGCGGTACGTGGCCGGCAGCGGCAGCGCAGGCAGGGGTAGGTCTTTCGACACTTTGCAGGACGCTGCGAAGAGCAAGCCTGCCAGCACCAGCGGAAGCCGGTGCCAGGTTTTAGTTAACAGAGTAGTCATGGGATTAGCTAACCGTGGCGTGGGCCGGTACCCGCTCCCGCTCGGCCGGAACCGCAGGTGCTTGGGGGCCGGGCGTCCCGCTGAGGCGCTCGTTCAGGCGTTGAAAAATCACGAACAGCAAGGGAATCAGGAACAGGCCGAGCCCGACGCCCGTGAGCATGCCCCCGGCCGCACCGATGCTGATAGAATGGTTGCCTTGCGCCGAAGGCCCCTGGGCCCGCATCATGGGTAGCATCCCCGCCACGAAGGCCAGCGACGTCATCAGGATGGGGCGCAGGCGGGAAGCCGACGCATTGAGTGCGGCCTGCACCAGCGGCTCGCCCGCGTGGCGGCGCTGCAAGGCAAATTCCACGATGAGGATGGCGTTCTTGGCCAGCAGGCCGATGAGCATAATCAGGGCCACCTGCACGTAGATGTTGTTGGTAATACCAGCAAAGCCAATGGCGGCGAATACCCCCACAATGCCCGCCGGCAGCGACAGCAGCACGGCAAAGGGTAGGATGTAGCTCTCGTACTGGGCCGCCAGCAGGAAATACACGAACACCAGACACATCAGGAACACGACGGTCGACTGGTTGCCCGACGAGATTTCCTCGCGGGTCAAGCCCGAAAACTCGTAGGTGTAGCCCGAGGGCAAGTACTTCTCGGCCACCAGTTCCACGGCCTTAATGGCATCGCCGGAGCTGTAGCCTTTCTTGGGCACTGCGTTTATGGTGAGCGAGTTGAAGAGGTTGTAGCGCGAAGCCGTTTCCGGCCCGAATACTCGCTTGAGGCGGACCAGCGTGCGCAGGGGCACCATCTCGCCCCGGTCGTTTTTCACAAACACCCCGTTTAGGGCCGTGGGGTCGGCACGGTTGGCCTTGTCGGCCTGCACCACCACGCGGTAGTATTTGCCAAAGCGGTTGAAGTCCGAGGCTTGGGCGCTGCCGAAATACGCCTGCATGGTTTGCAGTATGCGCTGCACGCCCACGCCTAGTTGGGCGGCTTTTACCTCGTCCACTTCCGCCTCTAGCTGGGGGTAGTCGGCCCGGAACGAGGTGAAGGCCACGCCGATAGCCGGCTGCTTCAGCAGCTCGCCGATAAAGTCTTGGCCCACCCGGCCGAGCTTGGGCAGCTCGCCGCCCGTGCGGTCCTGCAACACCACTTCTAGGCCTTCCACGTTGCCGAAGCCCGGCACGGTGGGCGTGGTAAACACGAACGTATCGGCCCCCTTAATGGTCGCCGCCGCCTTCTCGCGGATAATGGCCATGACGGCGTTGATGTCCTGCACCTTGCCCCGCTCCGGGATGGGTTTCAGAATGACGAACGCCGTGAGCGCCGAGGCGCTGTTGGAGGAGGTCAGGATGCTAAAGCCCGTCAACAGGTTGATTTCCTGAACAGATGGCATGGTTCGCAGCTGCTCCTCCAGCTGCAAGCCTACGTGGTTGGTACGGTCGAGCGACGCGCCGGCCGGCAAGGACATCGAAATAGCCACAAAGCCCTGGTCTTCCGAAGGAATGAAGCCCGAGGGCGTGCGCTTGGCCAGCCAGCCGGTGAGCACCGCTACCAGCACCAGACCGCTCAGCCCTACCCACTTGTGGCGGATTAAGAACTTGATACTACCCACGTACCGGGTGGTCAGCCGGTCGAAGCTGCGGTTGAAGCCCGCAAAAAAGCGGGTTTTAAATGTGCTCGGTGCGGCGGGCGCCGCGTGCTCCCCGTCGTGCGGGGTATGCTTGAGAAAGAGTGCCGCTAGGGCGGGGCTCAGCGTCAAGGCATTGACGGCTGAAATAACGATGGCTATGGCCATTGTAAAGGCAAACTGGCGGTAGAACACTCCCGTCGAGCCGTCCATCAAGCCCACCGGCAGAAATACGGCCGCCATCACCAGGGTAATTGAAATAATGGCCCCGGTAATCTCGCTCATGGCCTGCGTGGTGGCCGCTTTTACCGACTGAGCGCCTTCCTCCAGCTTGCTGTGCACGGCTTCCACGACCACGATGGCGTCATCGACTACGATACCAATGGCTAGCACCAGAGCAAAGAGCGTGAGCAGATTGATGGAAAAGCCCACCAGCTGCATAAAGAAAAACGTGCCCACGATGGCCACCGGCACGGCAATGGCCGGAATCAAGGTCGAGCGGAAATCCTGCAGGAAGATGAACACCACGATGAACACCAGAATAAAGGCCTCCACCAGCGTGTGCTCTACCTGCTCGATACTGGCATCCAGCGCCGTTTTGGTGGTGTAGAGTGTCTGCTGCTTCACCCCCTTGGGCAGGCCCTTCTCTAGCTTCGCCATCACCTTGGCTACGGCAATCTGTAGCTCGTTGGCATTCGAGCCGGCCGTTTGGAAGACGCCGATGTTGATGCCCGGCTTGCCCCCAATGCGCACATCGCCGTTGTAGGTGGCCGCGCCGAACTCCACCCGCGCCACGTCCTTGAGGCGCAGCATCGAGCCGTCGGCATTAGCCCGGATAATCATGTTTTCGTAGTCGCCGGGCTGACTGCGCTTGCCCTTGTACTTGATGACGTACTCAAAGGCTTCCTGGCTGCTCTCTCCTAGGCGCCCGGGGGCAGCTTCCAGGTTTTTGTCCTGGATGGCCGCCATCACTTCGGCTGGCGTAAGGTTGTAGCTCGCTAACTGGGACGGGTTCAGCCAGATGCGCATGGAGTAGGCGCGGTTGCCTCCAAACAAGGTAGCCGACCCAATGCCCGGAATGCGTTTCAGCTCGGGCACCAGGTTGATTTGGGCGTAGTTGGTCAGGAAGGTCTGGTCGTACTGCCGCGCATCAGTGGAGTAGAGGTTGAGCACGACCACCATGCTGTTCTGCTGCTTGGCCACGGTCACGCCCTGCTGCACCACTTCGGCGGGCAATTGGCTAGTGGCCTGAGCTACGCGGTTCTGCACGTTCACAGCGGCTTGGTCAGGGTCGGTGCCCAGCCGGAAGCTCACCGTAATAGCCAGCGAGCCATCGTTACTGGCCGTCGAGCTCATGTACACCATGTTCTCCACGCCGTTGATTGACTCTTCCAGCGAGGGCGCCACCGAGCGCAGCAGCGTCTCGGCATTCGCGCCGGGGTAGGTAGCGGTCACCAGCACCGCGGGGGGCGCAATGTCGGGAAACTGCTGGAGCGGCAGCTTCCACAAGGCCAGCGCCCCCAAAATCACCAGCAAGATGGAGATGACGGTGGCCAGTACGGGCCGTTCAATAAATACTTTAAACATGGCCGGAAGCGATTAATTCTGAACGGATTGAGTAGCTCCCTTGCCCGCCACGGCGACGCTGGCCTTAGGCGCCTGGGTGGGCTGAATGATTTGCCCTTCCTGCAAGTGGTCCAGGCCTTGCAGCACAATCCGGTCGCCGTCTTTCACGCCCTCAGTTACTAGGTAGTTGGCGCCACTCTTGCCTTGAATGGTAATGGCTTGGCGGCTGACGCGGTTGCTGTCGCCCACCGCGTACACGAACACGCGGTCTTGCAGCTCGACCGTGGCGGCAGTAGGAACTAGCAGCACATCGGGGTGCGCCAGGGCCAGCCGGATAGTGCCCGTGTTGCCCGAGCGCAGCAGCCCATTAGCATTCCGGAAGGTGGCGCGTAGCGTCACGGCTCCCGTCGTCTTGTCGAACTGCCCGTCCACCATGTCCACCTTGCCCTTGGTGGGGTAGGTACTTTGGTCGGAGAGCACCAGCGCCACTGGGGGCAGGTGCGTGAGCTTGTCCTGCAGCGTCTGCCCCGCGTACTGCTTGCGGAACGTGATGAAGTCGTCCTCGCCCAGCGAGAAGTAGGTGTGCACCTCGTGCACGTCGGATAGCTGGGTTAGGGCCTGAGCATCGGTGGGGCCTACCAGGCTGCCCTGCTTGGTTTGCAGCCGCCCTAGGTAGCCGCTCACTGGGGCACTAATGGTAGTGTAACCCATATTAATGCGGGCGCTACTGACCGCTGCTTTGGCGCGCTGCAGGTTGGCCTTGGCCACGGTCAGGGAAGCCTGCGCCGTTTGCAGCTGCACCTCCGAGACGACTTTGTTCTGCACCAGCGGCGCGAATCTATCGACTTCTACTTGGGCACTGACCACGGACCCGGCCGCCGCCTGCTGGGCCGCCAGCGCGTTGTTCAACTGCTCGCGGAATGGCGCGTCATTGATTTTAAACAGCGGTTGGCCTTTGCGCACCGCCGCGCCCTCGTCCACCAGGATGCGCTCCAGCACCCCTGCTACCTGCGGCCGAATCTCCACGTTAACCACGCCCTCAATGGAAGCCGGGTAGTCTTGGTACGTGGTTTCGGTGCCAGTGTGCACCGCCTCTACCGGCAGGGCCGGGGGGGCTAGGGCCTGTTGCGGGGCTTGCTGCTCCGCGCAGCTCGCCAGCAGCAAGCTGCCGGCTAAAAGAGAAGATAGTTTCATGGGTAAAAAGCGGCCCAGACGAGGCTATTGGGCGAATTGAGATGTGCACTAGGAAGCTGGTAAGCACTGTCAATACATTATCTGATAAGCATGAGATTATGTAATGAGGCAAAAAAAGCCCGGGCAAAGGCTTTGTTGGCAGCGGGTAGGCTCCTAGTTAAGTACTAGCAAAGGTACCAATCATAAATTCATAAGCAACCAATAATGTTTTGAAAAAGTAAAAACCCGTTGACGATACCGCCAACGGGCAAAAGGATTGATTAACCTCTAACAGTAGCTGGTTTAAGTAGTTGCAGGAAGTCTTCCAACTCCTTCAGCTTTTCCGCATTGATAGACATGTGCATATTCCGGCCTTCTTTGTGCGACTCAATTAAGCCCGCATCTCCCAGGGCCTTGAGGTGCTGGGACATCGAAGGCTGGCTGATAGGCACATGTTGAAACAAGTCGGCGCACACCGTGATGTCCCCTTTTGCAATCTCCTGCAATAAGCGAAGACGGGTAGGGTCGCTGAGGGATTTAGCTAACTTGACGAGTGACTTGGTATCCATTGCGGGAACAAAGGTAATGCATGCGCATTGATTTATGTGTTGGCACCTCAAAATCCAAACCTACGACAGTCTGAAATGCACGGAGTGACTATGCATAAGTAAATTCTTGTTTGCTTGAATGGCTGCTTAGGAGGTGCTGGAATAGCCTTATGGTTCAGTTGGGGCACAAGAAACTGGGTTTCGAATCTAAGTTCACAAAACGCGTAATGGAGATTGAGTTTCGTGAACTCTACACCCTCCAAAAATAGACCGTTTTTTGGAGGGTTGAACCGAGTGCCTTAGCGACCCCGAAAAAGCAGTTTTTGCGAGGTGTTTTTAAGCACCTTTTTTTGGAGGGTATTTTTGAAGATGCTTCTACTCTTTACCCTTATCAGCTTGGTGCTCCTGGCCAGCTCCCCGCGCCACCCTAGTAGGAAGACTTTCTGCAATGACTAAGCTGGTGCGCTTCGTGCAAACGAACGCCTCGGCGTTGGCGCTCTTTTGCCTGCTTGGAGCCTTGCTCTGGCTGGCTCTGCGCCAGGGAACCAACCAGCAGCAGGCACGCGCGCAAGGCATCTGTCTGAAAGCACAAGCCCGCACGGGCCTTTTCACCGGCACGGCCTACACCATCTACCTGCGGTATAAGTATCAAGGCCAGTCCTATCATAACACCTTACTCTCTGCCACGGCCATCACGTCCGACTCGGTATGGATCAAGGTGCTACCGGCTAACCCGGATGCCATTACGTGGGGTGCCCCCCTTAATTAAAGCCCTGTACTGGATGCGCGTCGCGATTTATGCCCGGGTGTCGACGAAGGACAAAGGCCAGGATACCGAGAACCAGCTGCACCAACTGCGGGCGTTTGCCGAGCAGCACGGTCGGATCTACAAAGTGTTCACCGACCAAGAGTCAGGGGGCAAAGCGGAGCGTACCGAATTCAAGGCCTTATTGCTGGAGGCCTATCAACAGAAGTTCGATCTAGTCATCTTCTGGCGCCTGGATCGCTTTAGCCGCGAAGGCGCGCTGGCCACGCTGCGCTACCTGAAGGAGCTCAAAGACCAGGGGGTGAACTACAAGTCGTTTACGGAGCCCTACCTGGACTCGCTTGGGCCCTTCGGCGATGTGATTGTCTCGCTGCTGGCCACGATCGTGGCGCAAGACTTGATTAAGATTTCGGAAAACACGAAAGCGGCCCTAGCGAAGAAGAAGGCAGCGGGCCTCAAGCTGGGTGCGCCTCCTAAAAGCATTGAACTGATTGAGCAGGTACGCCGCCTCAAGGATGGGGGTGCCTCTAACCAAGCCATCGCACGGGCCTTGAAAATGTCACCTAGTACGGTGGCCAAGTACTTAGCAAAGGACCAAAATTGAGTAAAAAGGCTGGCAAGTGCCACCCTTTTTGCCTGCTATAATGAGCCCAATGGCCCTTGACCGCAGAGTAGAAGTATAGATTTCGTGCCGGGGACACGACCTTATTCTACTCCGTTGCGGCGTAGCATCCGGTTATTACTGCGTGGGAGCGCGTACAGCCAGCGGATAGCCACCTCCAGAGGCTCTTTTGACTCCGCAAAAGCCGTATTATGGCCCAGCGTTGGGAACAACTGGTACTGGTACGCCCTACCCTGGGCGCGCAGTGTATCGAGGTTGGCCATGGATTCGCGCACGGGGGCTTGAATATCCTGGCCCCCAAACAGCCATAGCCCTGGGATGGTCAGCGTGGCCAGCAGCGCACGCGCATCGGTGTCAGCAAATTCGTATCGATCAGGGTCGTGACGCAGGTGCTCGCGGGCGTCGGCCTCGGTGTGCGTCTGCCAAAAGTGGGCATCGCCGGCCGTGTAAAATTGAAAGCGCAGTTGCTCGCGCACGCGCACCACGGGACCACTGAAGAGCACCAAAAAACGTACTAATAGGTTTTGCTGCGCGGCCAGCGGTATGACCCAGCCCGCCTGACTGCCGCCCAGCAAGCCCACCGGGCCATGGCGGGCAGGTAGCTGTGCCACCAGGGCCGTTAGGGCAGCGCTGGCATCGGTAGCGAGCAGGCGCAGATTGGCGGCTGCCACGTTGTTGGTGCCCACCTCGGGGCCCACATAGACGCCACCCGAGGCGCCCACGCCCCGCTTGTCATACGTGAGCACGGCGATGTCGCGCGCGGCCAGTTGCCCCGCTAAGCTTAGTTGCCGCGACTCCTGCCCAGACCCATGAACGAGGACCACGGCCGCCACCGCGGGACGTGTGGGCAGGAAGAGCGTGCCGGCCAGCGTCGTGCCCGCACTGGTAAAGGTCACGGTGGTGGTACGATAGCGCGGGGGCTGAGCCCGCCCAGGCGCCGGGGCCAAGGCGGCTAGTACCGCGAGGAAGACCAGCCACCAGCGGCCAGCGGGGCGAAGAGAAGCGGGACGAAAAAAAGACTGGTTCATGGCGTGGGGCGGGAGAAAAGGCGGCAGCAGCGTCTGGCCGCTGATTCGCTGGCTAGTGAGAGGCAGGAGCGGCTTTCAGCAGGTAGTAGGCGATGACCAGACTCAGACCGGCGCCGAAGAAGATGGTGGCCGGGTACACGTAGCTTTGACTACCCACGAGCTGGGTTAGCACCGCTCCTGCCGCAATGCCGACTGCGATGCCCATGCTGAGCACGCCGAGCAGCAGCAACAGGGGCAAGTAGCTCCTCGACTGGGCGAAGGCCATAGGATCCAAGCCCTTCTCGATTAAGGCGAGGCGCTCGCGCGAGCGGGTCGTGAAGTAGTAGTAGGCAATCCCGAACCCGGCTAGCGCCAGGCTGATGGTGATGGGGATGGCGGCTGCAAAAGCGTTTTCCATAAGGACCAGAGGTAGTAGTTTGCCCCTTAGACTACCACCGGTCCCGGCTGGTCACACCCTGTGACCACGTGGGGCCTTCCGTAGTCTAAGTCCGCACATGAACTTTTTTCAGCCCCCTTCCGCGGAAGACCTGCTGCTGCGGCAAGCCGGCCAGGGCCAACCGCAGGCCCTGGCCCAGCTTGTGCAGCGCTACCAGGCCCTGGCCTACACCGTGGCCGTGCGCGTGGTGGGTAACGCCGAGGATGCGGAAGAAGTCGTGCAAGACGCGTTTCTCAAGGCGTTTGCGGCCCTGGGGCAGTTTCAGCGCGCGGCCAAGTTTTCGACCTGGCTCTACCGCATTGTCTACAACACAGCCCTGACCAAAAAGCGCGCGCAGGGGCGGCAACGCGAGCGGCCGCTTACGCCGGCCACCCCCGAGCCGCCGGCCACAAGCGTCGACGGCTGGGCCGCGGTGCGGCAGGCCGACCAGCAGAAATACTTGGCTCTGGCGTTGGCCCGCTTACCGGCCGACGATGCCTTGGTGCTCACCTTACATTACTTGGGCGAGCAAAGTATTGCGGAGATTTGCACCATCCTGGGTAAGAAAACTTCGGCCATCAAAATGCAGTTACTCCGCAGCCGCCAGCAGTTGGAAGAGGCCCTTATCCAGTTATTGCCCACTGAACATCAGCACCTGCTATGAGCCAGCGCCCACCTTCTGCCCCCGACCCGGTTAAAGCGCTGCTGCAGGCGCAGGGACTGCAGCAGCCCTCCGCGGCCTTTTCCGCCGCGCTCACGCGCCAGGTGGTGGCCCGGTACACTGCCCCCCCGGTCGCGCCCTATCGGGCAGGGGCCTGGCTGGGCAAGGCGATTTTGCTACTGCTGGTGAGCCTTTTGGTGCTGATCATGTACCTGCTACCGGTAGCTGATTCAGGTGTCCTGGCCACGTCGCTCGCCGCCGCCGTACTGGGCCTCGGGGGCGTACTCTGGCTGTTCGAGCAGCATCACCGGTTCCAGCCCACATCGGGCTAGCCCGTTAACCGGCGTGGCCACCGAACACGATGGGCGTGTTCGCCTGTCTTGCTTGAGGGGGCTAGCCAGGGGGGCTGTTTGGCTACTTACTCTCGCCTGCACAAAAGCAAGCTTGTCACCTTTTAGTAGGTTGGTTTATAAAATGTGACAAGACCTAAACAGGGGAGTAGGGGCGAAGCTTTGCGCGCCCGCTCCCGGAAGCAGCCGCAGGGCGACACTGGTCGAGACAACGGCCGCCACACACC
>CALMOO010000799.1:606-8352 GCA_937871705.1 uncultured Hymenobacter sp. | reverse complement strand
CTGGACGCCCGACTTGTTTATGAAGCGCGTGGAAGCCAACGGCGACTGGACGCTGATGTGCCCGCACGAGTGCCCCGGCCTGAGCGATTCGTGGGGCCCCGAGTTTGAGAAGCTCTACACCAAGTACGAGCGCGAAGGCCGCGGCCGCAAAACCATCAAGGCGCAGGAGCTGTGGTTTGCCATCCTGGAAAGCCAGACCGAGACGGGCACGCCCTACATGCTCTTCAAGGACGCCGCCAACGGCAAGAGCAACCAGCAGAACCTCGGCACCATCAAGTCGAGCAACCTCTGCACCGAGATTATGGAGTACACCGACAAGGACGAGATTGCCGTGTGCAACCTCGCTTCGCTGGCCCTACCCCGCTACCTGGTAGAAGACAGCCACGGCAACGTGACCTTCGACCACCACAAGCTGTATGAGGTAACCTACCAGGCCACGCTGAACCTGAACAAGGTAATCGACGTGAACTACTACCCCGTACCCGAAACGGAGAAGTCGAACTTCCGCCACCGCCCCATCGGGCTGGGCGTGCAAGGCCTCGCCGATACGTTTATTGCCCTGCGCATGCCCTTCGAGAGCGACGAAGCCAAGGGCCTGAACGAGGACATCTTCGAGACGATTTACTTCGCCGCCATGACGGCCTCGAAGGACCTCGCCATGAAGGACGGTGCCTACGAAACCTTCCCCGGCTCGCCCCTGAGCCAGGGCAAGTTCCAGTTCGACCTCTGGGGCGTAACGCCCAAGTCGGGCCGCTGGGACTGGGACACGCTGCGCGGCGAAGTAGTAGAGCACGGCGTGCGCAACTCGCTGCTGGTGGCGCCCATGCCTACCGCCAGCACCGCCCAGATTCTGGGCAACAACGAGTCGTTTGAGCCCTACACCAGCAACATTTATGTGCGGCGTGTGCTCAGCGGCGAGTTTATGGTGGTGAACAAGCACCTGCTGAAAGACCTGGTAAAGCTGGGCCTCTGGAGCGAGCAGATGAAGCAGGAAATCATCGCGGCCAACGGCTCGGTGCAGAACATCCAGCGCATTCCGCAGCACATCAAGGACTTGTACAAGACGGTGTGGGAAATCTCGCAGCGTACCATCATCGACATGTCGGCCGACCGCGGCGCCTATATCTGCCAGAGCCAGAGCCTGAACCTGCACGTGCAAAACGTGAACTTCGGCAAGCTCACCAGCATGCACTTCCACAGCTGGAAGCGCGGCCTCAAAACCGGCATGTACTACCTGCGCACCAAAGCCGCCGCCGACGCCATCAAGTTCACGGTGGAAAAGCAAGCCGCCGAAACCCTGGAACCCATGTACGCCCAGAACCAAAGCGACATGGCCTGCTCCCTGGATAACCACTAGAATAACAAAAAAAGCCGGACTAGTCCGGCTTTTTTTGTTATTCTAGTGAATCCTTTTGGTGAATTATTTTTAGTATAGATAAATCCTTATCATCGTCAACGTCTGCCGGTATAGGTCTTACCTGAGCAACATATTTACGAGTATTGTAAGAATAAGGAACGTTTTCGGTCAAATGGTAAAGTCTAGCTTGGAATATTCTCGCTCCAACGGCAACCCTTATAGGGTTATTGTTAGCATTTGTTAATTCAATTGAAACGCACCCACAATATCCAGCTTGTATTAAAGTAGATATTGTTAGTCCTAATCTGCTATAAGTGCTTCTCATGCTCAATATAGCAAATATATTATCTGGTAACTTAAGGTATTCCAGACTAGAGCATAAAATAGTTTGATGAGGATGTAAAATTATTTCGTCTCCAAATTTTCTTCTATGTGGAAGAAAGAAATCCTTTATAGAGCCAAGTTTTTGTTCGTATGATGTAGCATCTATATATGGCTTTCTGCCCTGGTATGAAATTAGGAAATCTGTGCCGAGTCTTAAATCTATTGTAATCTGTCCAACTTGTTGACTTTCGTCTAGCATTGGTCTAACTACAAGTTCGCCTGATTTCAAAAGTTCTATTATCTTGTCTTTATGTAGATACATTAGCGTCTTTCCAAACAGATTCAACCATATAATTACTGATAGTTTTTTCGAGTAGGTTATTTATTATTTTATATAGCTTAATACTGTCCTGTACAGGGAATCTATCTCTTTCATCAAGCCATAACTTCCATCTTGCGATAAATACGTAGTGCAGTTGTGTAGTCTTATCTATTTTTGCAGGAATGAGCGAAATTATATCTTCTATATCAAAAGCTTCGTATTTAATTCCAATAGAAACTTTTGTTGATAATAAAGTAGCGTTCTTAATCAGCTCGATTATTTGATTGTCAACATCGTTCAAGAAGTCATCAACTACCTTTGAGCGGTCAGCAGTTGCTGGATGGCTTTCTGACTCCGGGTCATCGCCTGCAAAATAATCTAAATAAACCGATGCGTAATTAGAGATGTATTGTGCTGCAAAAATATCTGAAAAATATTCAGCAAAATGACTCTCTTTGATACTTCTCTGGTATTCATTTAGGTGTGGATACTCGTTTGCTGCAATGCGAGATGATATGTTATATTTCATATCAATAAAATGTCCTAGCTCATGGTATAGGATGACATTAAATAAGTAATCATTTACTTCATATTTTGGAATTGATATTTGAATTAGTTTATAAGTAAGTCTAACTCCATATTGACTCTCAATATAATCGTAAACGTTGTCGCTAGATAATAAAGACAAAAAAAATACTCTCCTCTTTTTAAGGTAACAACTATTATATACTGCTCTTGTATCCAGTCTATGAGAGCGTTTTCTAAACAGAATATTGTTTCAAAAGGTACTATGTCTATTACGCTATCTTCAAGATATTCTAGGTTATCAAATATGAATCTGATTATGCCATTTAAATTTTCGATTTCGTCCTTGTCTAATTTATCAGCTTTTATCCTTTCTTCGACATTTGTGAATAAAATTGATAATTCCTTGATATGCGTTCCTAATTTTGAGTTAGAAAAGGATTGGCCTTGTATATCAGAAAAAAGGCGAGATAATCTCGCCCTTTGTATTTCCAAAATGCTGCTATGCATTGTCATGCTGGTACACTTTCTCTTGTTAGCAAGCTCATGAGTTCTCTAAGTTTAGATTCGTCTACCGTATTAGGTTCTCTAAAAGAGTCTGCATGTTGATTCACTAATAAACTTACAATATTGTAGATGTCATTATCAATGTCATAGAATGACATTTTCTTATTTACAACATTCTGAGTATTTAGAATTATTCTTTTGAATAAATCTAACCTATTAGCATCTCGATGATTGAGCACATCTTTCAACATTGACATATACATGCCAATACTCTGGCTCCTATTTCTATTCGCGTAAATCATAAGACAGAGGGGTTGGGGTGGGTGTGTGCTAGTAGGTATGTAATCTTATTCACTTGCAATTAGGATAGAAATCAAGGTAATCAGGTCTTTCTAAGGGGAAAAATTATAAATTTTATTTGAATAGTTAAAAATTAATATAAATTATGTTATTACTAACAGTACTACCATGAATGATAATTTGTTTCCCAGCCGCTGCCGCCTCGGCAGCGGCTGGTTTGTTTTGGAGGGGGTAGGGCTTAGCCGTCAAACTTCTGCAGCGCCTCTGGGGTAACTGGGGTGAAGAAGTTGACCAGGTTGCCATCGGGGTCGCGGAATAGCAGCGAGCGGTTGCCCCAGGGCATGGTGGTGGGCGCTTGCACCAGGGCATCGCGGAGGCTGTCGGCCAGCCGCTGGTAGTCGGCGTCTACATCGGCCACCCGAAACTCGATGATGGCCGAGTGGTTGCTGGCGGGGCTAGCCACGTGGGCCCCGCCAAACAGCTGCAAGGTGCGCGTGCTGCCGATGGCCAGGGTGGCGCCGGGCGTGTGCAGCTCGGCAAAGTCGGGGGTGTAGTGCGTGGCGGGCAGGCCAGTGGCTTGCTCGTAGAAGCGAACCAAGCGCGGAAGGTCGGCGGTGATAAGGCGAACGGAGGCGAACTGCATGGGGTGCGCGGGCAAAAGGGTGAATGATGCCACAAAGAGCGGCCCTCCCACTGACAACCCTATGGCAGCCCAACCCAGCCGCGCCAAAAAAATTAGACCGGGTAGGGCAGGTTCAGGCTAGCGATGTAGTCGGCCAGCGTCAGCAGAGACTGGTTGCTGAACGGCCGGGTAGTAGCCGTGAGCCGCTGCACCCGCGACACCCGAAAATCGCGGTAGCCGCGCCGCAGGTGGCACCACCCAATGAGGTGCCACGTGAAGTTGTAGAACGCCAGCCCGATGGGCTCGACGTGGCGCTGGCTGCTGCCGCCGCTTTTGTCGCGGTAGTCTAGCTCCAGGATGTGGCGGTTGGCAATGGCTGCCTGCATGGGAGCCAGGTAGCGGGTGTCGCCTTCGGCATACTCGGGTAGGTGCAGCTTAATGCTACCCGCCAGTTGCGTCAGCCGGTCTTGGTCGGGGCCGCGCAGCACGGCTTTCACCTTCTGCAAGGCCGCGGCCACGTGCGGCCGAATGGATTGGTCGGCCAGAGTGGCGCTCAGGGTTTCGAGCAGCAGCAGGGCGTTGGCTTCGTCGGCCGTGAAGGCGACGGGGGGTAGGAAGTAGCCCTGCACCAGAAAGTAGCCCCGCTGCGCCTCAAAGCTGACGGGAATGCCTTGCTCGCCCAAGGCCTTGATGTCGCGGTACACCGTGCGCACGCTAATGCCGAACTGCGCGGCAATGCGCTCGGCCGGCACGTAGCGCTGGGCTTGCAGCAGGGTAGTAATGCCAAACAGGCGGTCGATGCGGTTCATAGCGGGTAGCGCGCCAGGGCCTGGTGCCTAGCAGCAACTGCTTCCATAAAGCTAACATACACTTGCTGCCGCTTCGGTAGTGGCTGGCGTGCTCTGGGGCTAGCCTGCTTTGGGAGATGCCACGCACCTTTTGCCCGTACTTTGCCGCTGATGAAAGCGCTGCTTCTAGGTTGTGGTTTAGTAGTTGCCCTGCCTGGGCTGGCCCAGCGGCCCACCCCAGTAAAAAAGGTAGCCGCCGCCTCGCGCCCGTCTACAGACGTTTATAGCAACCTGCTGAGCCTAGGTAAGGACGTAGCACGGCTACTGCGCCGGGCAATGGCTGAACCTGACGACGCAAAGGCCATTGCCACGATGAACGGCCAAGAGACAGCTCACTTAATGAAGCGAGCAGAAGAGCTTCAACCGTCTTTAAGGCACTGGGTTAATACGCTGTCTGAGGAGCAAAAAGAGCAATTTATGCAACGCTTTCTAAAGGAAAGCCCCCTAGTGCAGTGTGTAGACTCACTGGAGCACAACCCGGAAACCAAAGCCCGTGTAGAGCGCAACCCCGACTTAAAAAACATGATAGAGGCACTGACCTACTACACGCTATAAAAAGCCGCCTAGGTATTGTGAAAAGTGGTGGAGACGGCTATAAACTCGGGGCATACTCTGGCCGCGGCCATCTCTGGTAGCGGCTGACGTGGTTTGAGGGGGTAGGGGACTGAGGCCGCTTTTCGGACGGGTAGTAAATTTGGGGTATGCAGATGCTCACTAGCCGGCAGCCGGTGCCGATATATCCGTTTGAGCCAGACGAAGCCACTGGTAGCAACTCGTTCTCCATTGTGCGCTCGGAAGGCGAGTTGCCCTACGAAGCCGACGTGCTGCTGCCGCACCGCAAGGCGTATTACATGCTGGTATTTACGAAGCGCAGCACCGGCCGGCATTGGGTCGACGCGATGCCTTACTTGCGCAAAGACCGCACGCTGTACTTTTCGAGCCCGAGCCAGGTGTTGGTAAAGGAGGAGCCTACCCCCTTCTGGGGCACCCGCCTCCAGTTTACGAATGAGTTTCTGGCTTTGCAGCAAAACGCGGCATTGCGCCACCTGCCGCTCATCCAGAACCCGCAGAACGGCCACGAATTGCTTCTGACAGCGGCCGATGAAGCGGTGGTAGACGACTTGCTGGCGAAGCTAGCGGCCGAGCACCGCCGCCCCGGCGAATGGCAGCACCAGATGCTGAGCGCCTACCTCACGGTGCTGCTCACGTACCTGAGCCGCTTGTATACCGAGCAGTTCCCGGGCGGCGAGCCGTCGGCTGACCAGCGGCTGCTACGCACCTACCAGGCGAGCATCGAGGAGAACTTTCGCGAGCTGCACGAGGTGGGCGCGTACGCCGAGCTGCTGCACATTTCGGCGGGCCATTTGAGCGAGGTAGTAAAAGTCCAAAGCGGCAAGTCGGCCATCAAGCACCTGCACGAGCGGCTGGTGCTCGAAGCCAAGCGCCTGCTGTTCTACACCCCGCAGTCGCTCAAAGAGCTGGCCTTCGACCTCGGCTTTTCGGATGCTTCCTACTTCAATCGCTTCTTCAAGCGCGAAACTGGCCTGACGCCGGCCGAGTACCGGGCCGGCATCCGCAAAATGTACCAGTAGTACCGCGAAATGGGTGCCAGCCGCACCGCTAAGGCCCGGTAATTTTGTGCTGTTAATTAGTTAACCAACAGCAACCATGAAGACAGCCCTCATCACCGGAGCTAACAAGAGTATTGGCTTCGAAGCCGCCCGCCAGCTCCTCCAGCAGGGGTATTATGTATACCTGGGCAGCCGCGACGCGCACAACGGCCAGCAGGCCGCAGACCAGCTAAAAGCCACTTCAGATTGACGTAACGGATAGCGCCTCCATCGCTTCCGCTCGCGAGGCGGTAGGTCAGAAAACGCAGGTGCTCGACGTGCTTATCAACAACGCCGGCATCTTGGGCGGCATGTCGCAGCCCGCCTCGAGCACCAGCGTCAGCACCATCAAGGAGGTGTTTGACACCAACGTATTCGGCGTAATTGAGGTAACGCAGGCCTTTCTCGACCTGCTGCGCCAGTCGCCCGCGCCGCGCATTGTCAACGTCACGTCGGGCCTGGGCTCGCTCACGCTGCACAACGACCCTACTTGGAAGTACTACCACGTGAAAGGCGCCGCCTACCAGCCCTCTAAGGCGGCCCTAAACGCCTACACCATCATGCTGGCCTACGAGCTGCGCGACACGCCCTTTAAGGTCAACGCCGTAGACCCCGGCTACACCGCCACCGACTTTAACCACCACAGCGGCCCCGGCACCGTGCAAGATGCCGCCGCCCGCGTGGTAAAAGCCGCCCTGCTGGGCCCCAATGGCCCCACTAGCCAATTTTTCAGCGACGACTACGACCCCGAAACTGGCATTAGCCCTTGGTAGTCAGCTGGGAGTGTATCGGCAAAGAAGTGAAACCTTCACCAGTAATTCGGCCGGGGTACGGCAGACCTTTGTGCAACTCAGGCGCTGCCACGCCATAGCCAGCAGCTACGGCCAGCGCCCCATATTCTATACAAGTTTTCGTTTATGCAAACCCTCACCATCGCCCCCAACTCAACCCAGCCGCTCACCGTCAACCGGCTCGGCTACGGCACCATGCGCCTGACCGGCCCCGGCATCTGGGGCGAGCCCGCCGACCGGCCGCAGGCCCTGGAAGTACTGAAAACCGCCGTTGCGAACGGCGTTAACTTTATCGATACCGCCGACTACTACGGTGACGATATTACCAACCGACTAATTGCCGAGGCGCTCTACCCCTACGCCAAGGACTTGGTAATCTGCACCAAGGTGGGTGCCACCCGCAACCCCGCCGACAAAAGCTGGCCGCCCTTCAACCGGCCCGAGCAGCTGCGCACCAGCATCGAGCGCAACCTGCGCACTCTGAAGCAAGAGGCCGTACAGCTGGTGCACTTCCGGGTGATGCCGGGGGCCGAGGTACCC
>CALMOO010000799.1:0-596 GCA_937871705.1 uncultured Hymenobacter sp. | reverse complement strand
CGATGGGCGCCATGTACGACTTGCAGCGCGAGGGCAAAATCCAGCACGTGGGCGTGAGCAACGTCACCCCCGAGGAGCTGACCGCCGCCCTAGCGCTGGGCGAAGTAGCCAGCGTAGAAAACATGTACAGCTATGCCCAGCGCACCACTATGAATGACGGCCACGGCGAAACCCGCGGCGGCGAAGTGCTGCCGCTGTGCGAGCAGCACGGCATTCCGCTGGTGCCCTTTTTCTCGCTGGTGCACGGCCTGCCCAACGCCGGCAACAAGCTGGCCCAGCTAGCTCAGCAGAAAGGCGTTAGCGAAGCTCAACTCAATATTGCCTGGCTGCTGCACAAGTCGCCCCTGCTGCTGCCCATCCCCGGCACCTCGTCGGTGGCTCACTTACGCGAAAACCTAGCCGCCGCCAACATCGAGCTGAGCGCCGAGGAAATGGCTTATCTGGGGTAAGTGGCGCCCAAGGGCACTATCCTTTCTGCCCGTAAGAAGTCTATGTTGTAAGCCCGTGCTGCTCATCTGGCATCCGCTTGTCGAAGCATCTCTCCTGGTTAGTAATCCTAACGTGTGGTAGAGATGCTTCGACAAGCGGACGCCAGA
>CALMOO010000798.1 GCA_937871705.1 uncultured Hymenobacter sp. | reverse complement strand
ATATTCTCCTCATCCAGGAAAATATTCCCCGAATTGGCCTTCACCATGCCCACCATCATGTAGAAGCAGGTGGTTTTGCCAGCGCCGTTGGGCCCCAGCAGCCCCACTATTTCACCCTGCCCCACGGAGAGCGACATATCATTGACGACAGTACGGGCTTTGTATTGCTTGACGAGGTGCTCGGCGCGAAGAATCATAGGACAAGGGCAAAGGTAGAACGCAGGTGGGGCTACCTACCTTGCCGAGCTTAACGCCTTACTGGCTGCTATCATGCCCACTCGCCCACATTGGTCGCTGTATTTGCTCTCAGCGCTGTTTATTGGCGCGGGGCTGCTGCACTTCTTGCACCCCGAAACCTACCTGCGCATCATGCCGCCTGTCCTGCCCGCGCCGCGGCTGCTGGTGCTGCTCAGCGGGGCGGCCGAGGTGATGGGCGGACTGGGCCTGCTGCTGCCTGCTACCCGGCGGTGGGCCGCGTGGGGTTTGCTGGCGCTGCTGCTGGCGGTATTTCCGGCTAATATTTACATGCTCCAGATTCATGAGCAGCTGCACCTGCCGGCGTGGGCACTGTGGGCGCGGCTGCCGTTGCAGCCGCTGCTGATGTGGTGGGTGTGGCGGGTTGGAAGCAATAGGAGGGGGTAGGGCTTGTGCAATTGGCGTGGGCTCGGCATCAGCAGGATAAGTCTTTCACCTACTTACCGCTGCTGCCATGAAAAACCTCTTGCTCGCCCTGCCGCTGCTGGGACTGCTCGCTCCCATCACGCCCGTCTGGGCCCAACAGCCCGGCGCCGCGCTACCCCCCTCAGTTGCGCCAACGGCCACCCGCACCGTTAGCGGGCGCGTTACGGATGCGCAGGGGCAAGGGCTGCCCGGCGTCACGGTGCTGCTTAAGGGCACTCAAGTTGGCACCAGCACTAAGGTCGATGGCCGTTACGAATTGGCTGGGGTGCCGGCGCGGCGGGCGGTGCTGGTGTTCAGCTTCGTGGGCTACGTAGCGCAGGAGCACGCCGTGCCGGCTGGGTCGCTGGCTTTGAACGTGGTACTGCGCGCGGACCATAAGTCGCTGAGTGAAGTGGTAGTAACTGGCTATGGTTCAGCGCCGCAGCGCAATGTGACGGGTAGTGTGGCTACGATAGCGGCAGGGCTAGCAATCGGTAGCGTTGATAAAGCCAAGCGAATGCGCTTCGCCAGCCCAAGCATTGCCTACGACCAGGAAGCCCTACCCGCGCCGCTGCCGTACCCTGCCCGCCCCGAGGCTGGCGCGGGCGACACCTACGCCAAAATTCAGGAAAACGCGTTTCGGCCGGTGAGCAAGGAGCCGCTGAGTACGTTTTCGCTCGATGTGGATAACGCTAGCTACACCAACGTGCGGCGTTTCCTCAGCGAAGGTCAGCTGCCCCCGCGCGATGCCTTGCGGGTAGAGGAAATGCTCAACTACTTTCACTATCAGTTGCCCGCGCCGCCCGCCGCTTCGCCCGACCCGGTGCGCATCAGCGCCGAGCTGAGTGAGTGCCCCTGGGCGCCCGGCCACCAACTGGCCCGCATTGGTATTCAAGCCAAAAACGTTGAAACCGCCGCCCTACCCCCCGCTAACCTCACGTTCCTGGTCGATGTGTCGGGCTCGATGATGGAGCCCGACCGCCTACCGCTGGTGCAAGCTGGCTTGAAGCTGCTGGTGCGGCAGCTGCGCCCCCAAGACCACGTGGCGCTGGTGGCCTACGCTGGCGCGGCCGGCTTGGTGCTGCCGCCTACCCCCGGCTCGCAGCAAAGCGTGATTCTCGAAGCCATCGACCGGCTGCAGGCGGGCGGCTCGACGGCGGGCGGCGCGGGCCTGCGCCTGGCATACGCCACGGCTCAGCAAAACTTCCAGAAAGCCGGCAATAACCGCGTGATTCTGGCCACCGATGGTGACTTTAACGTGGGCGAAAGCTCGGATGAAGCCATGGAGCAACTCATTGTGCAGCAGCGCGAAACGGGTGTGTTCCTCACCGTGCTGGGGGTAGGGCGCGGCAACCTGCGCGATAGCCGTATGGAAATGCTGGCCGACAAAGGCAACGGCAACTACGCTTACCTCGACAACCTGGACGAGGCGCGCCGTACGCTGGTGGCGCAGTTTGGCGGCACGCTGTTTACGGTGGCTAAGGACGTAAAATTGCAAGTTGAGTTTAACCCTGCCCGTGTGGCGAGCTACCGCCTTATCGGCTATGAAAACCGCCTGCTGGCCAACGAAGACTTCAACAACGACCGCAAAGATGCCGGTGAGTTGGGTGCGGGCCACACCGTGACGGCGCTCTACGAATTGGTGCCGATTAATTCCAGCCACCCGCTGGTTGACCCGCTAAAATATCAAATCGGCCAGCCCGTGATGGGCGCGGCCAACAGCTCGGCCGACGTGCTCACCGTGAAGCTGCGCTACAAGGAGCCGCAAGGCAGCGCCAGCAAGCTACTGGCTCAGCCGCTGGCCGGCGCCGCCGTGCCCATCGCGCAGGCTTCAGCCGACCAGCAGTTTGCGGCTGCCGTGGCCGAGTTTGGCTTACTGCTGCGCCAGAGTGAGGAGCGCGGCACCGCCACCTACGCCAGCGCCGCCCGCCTGGCCCAGGCCGGCCGCGGCCCCGATACCGAGGGCTACCGAGCCGAACTGCTGCGGCTGGTGCAATTGGCCGAAGGACTCAGCCCGGCCAGCAAAACCGTGGGCGTGCGGTAGGGTTTGTAGCGCGGACTCGCAGAGTCCGCGCTACTGCTACCTTCGCCAGCCTATGTCCCAACCTTCTTTACAGCGCCGTTTGGGCCTGGTGCAAGCCACGGCCCTCAACATGATAGACA
>CALMOO010000797.1 GCA_937871705.1 uncultured Hymenobacter sp. | reverse complement strand
GCCCAGCGCCGCGCCGGCCCCAATCACAAAGGGAATGCGCCAGCCCCAGGCCGTCATTTCGGCAGAGGTAACAAACTGCTGCAATGTCAGTTGCACAATGAGCGCCAGCAACTGCCCACCCATGAGCGTGAGGTATTGAAAGCTCGACCAGAAGCCCCGGTGCCGGGCGCCCGCCATCTCGGAGAGATAGGTGGCTGAGGTGCCGTACTCACCGCCTACGCTGATGCCCTGCAGGAGCCGCGCCAGCAGCAGCAAGGCCGGCGCGCCCAACCCGATAGCAGCGTAGCCCGGCGCCACCGCAATGAGCAGCGAGCCGCCCGCCATCAAGCGCACCGACAAGAGCAGCGCCGCGCGCCGCCCGTTTTTATCGGCATAGCTCCCCAGAAAAGCGGCGCCGATGGGCCGCATCAGAAAGCCCACTGCGAAGATGGCCGCCGTATTCAGCAGCTGCGCCGTAGGGCTGGCCTTGGGGAAAAAGACCGGCGCGAAGTACAGGGCAAAAGCTGAGTAGGCGTACCAATCGTACCACTCGACAAGGTTGCCGATGGAGCCGGAAATGATGGAGCGAAGCGGGGAAGCGGGGGTAGCAGCAGTGGGCATGAAGCCAAAAGTAGCTGCGAGCGCTATATGCAGGTTAAGAATGCTGGCCTATGCTTGGCGTTCTGCGGTTTGAATTTTGCCTTACCAAGATGCGCCTGTAATTACTCAAAGTCCATACTCTTAATATCAAGGTAAATCTTATTCCTGATTCTCTTAAAGTTTTTTACGGTATCTAAACTCTTTAACTATTTTATTCTTTGTTCAGAAATCATTTTGGCGAACGAGCTCCTCAAGTGCTTTATTTATTAAAAATAAATTGATATAAGTGTAGCCATGCTTTCTGTAAGCATTTGCCACTCGGCTAAAATACGAGTTTACTAGCATACCAATTTTATTTAACGCTGCAATGGCAACTTGTATGCAATCGCCAGACCTTGATTTGCAAACTACTTCTTACACAGTTTAAATCCTTCATTGTTCAACAGTCAATCAGTTGTTGGCAACTTGGTGGCTTTTGGATTGATAAGGGTATTCTGCCCGGCAGAAAGTAGCCACGTACCTTTCCTTTTCACATACACCAACGTTAATAAATTGTCAGTTTCAGGTGTTCTATTAGTAACACGGTCGATACCGTCAGGCGGGAAAAGCGAACCAACATGACAAAATAGATGAGCAATGGCTACATCACTTGTCAGGAAGCGTATGGCTAGGCTTTTTCTTGTAAAAGGAACACCTTTAAAAAAATAATCAAACCCGGTTTGGTGTGACTTCTCCACTTCCGCTCTCCCTTTCCACCACATTCCTACAATATTTACCCAGTCAACATCTTCCGTCGCGTAACTATCCATGTTTTTAAATTCATGGGTATTCCAGTCAGAAACCATTCGATTAACCTGACTGTCTATTACTTTTTCATCATTCTGATTCACACTTAATTTTGGACTGCTTTGAGCACCACAAAACAAGCTGCAAAACATCAAAATAAACCCGAGAGCGAATTTACTATTTGACATAGCCAATGAATTAAAAATTGTTGCTATTTAATTCGGTTGCTATTTATTAGAGTAATGGCAACCATACCACCGCTGGCATTGCACCCGCAAGTATAAGCAATAAACAGATAGGGCCAATTACTTGAAGGCTAGCCTGTTTTCAACGAAAGCAGCTAGTAGCGTTTCCCTATCGTAATTTTACCTGGCTTTAACGGTTAACTCCCGTTCGCCCCATTTATGAAACAAGAACTAGACCTGGCCCTACCCCCTGAGGTGGCCTACGACGAGCTGGCCCGCTACGCGGCCATTTTGGCCGCGGCTGGCTTGCAGCCCGGCGAAGCCGACTTTGTGCACATCCGCAAGCGCTCGCTCGAT
The DNA here is from genome assembly GCA_937871705.1 of uncultured Hymenobacter sp. Taxonomy (GTDB): domain Bacteria; phylum Bacteroidota; class Bacteroidia; order Cytophagales; family Hymenobacteraceae; genus Hymenobacter. Next base: position 3,298 of record CALMOO010000797.1, on the reverse strand, counting down.
GCGCGGGGCCGCCAGCCGCTGGTGCGCCTCCGCGCCGACATCTACGACCGGGCTACCCCCGCCCCAGCCAGCGAGCTGCTGGGGCCGTGGTTTGAGTACCCGAATGTGAGTCAGGCCAAGCGCCGGGTGATTATTGTTGGGGCCGGCCCGGCCGGGCTGTTTGCGGCGCTGCGCTGCATCGAGCTGGGTATCAAGCCCATCGTGCTGGAGCGCGGCAAGGACGTGCGCACCCGCCGCCGCGACTTGGCCGCGTTAAACAAAGAGCACGTTGTGAATCCCGACTCGAACTACTGCTTCGGCGAGGGCGGCGCGGGCACCTACTCTGATGGCAAACTCTACACCCGCGCCACCAAGCGGGGCGATGTGGGCCGCATCCTCAGGCGGCTGGTGCAGCACGGTGCTACCCCCGATATTCTGGTCGATGCCCACCCGCACATCGGCACCAACAAGCTGCCCGCCGTGGTGCAGAGCCTGCGCGACGCCATCATCGAAGCTGGCGGCGAAGTGCGATTTGAGACGCGCGTGACCGATTTTATTCTGGAAAACAATCACCTGCGCGGCGTAGTCACGCACACCGGCGAGGCGCTCGAAGCGGAGGCCACCATCCTGGCCACCGGCCATTCGGCGCGCGATATCTACGAGCTGCTGCACCAGCGGGGGGTAGGGATAGAAGCTAAGCCGTTTGCGCTGGGCGTGCGCGTCGAGCACCCACAGGCGCTCATCGACGAGGCGCAATACGGGCGGCCCGAGCGCGGCATTTTGCCGGCCGCCAGCTACGCGCTGGTCGAGCAAACCAAGGTGCAGCAGGAGCAGCGCGGCGTGTTTTCGTTTTGCATGTGCCCCGGCGGCTTCATCGTGCCCGCCGCCACAGCGCCCGGCGAGGTAGTGGTGAACGGCATGAGCCCCAGTCGCCGCGACTCGCGCTTTGCCAACTCCGGCATCGTGGCCGCCGTGGAGCTGCGCGATATGGACGTGGCCCAGCACGGCGCACTGGCGGGCCTGCGCTTCCAGCAGCAAATTGAGCAGGTGGCCTGCCAGGTGGCGGGCGGCACCCAGCTAGCCCCCGCCCAGCGCCTGGGCGATTTTCTGCAAAAGAAGCTGTCCCCTACCCTCCTCGAAACCAGCTACCAGCCCGGCTTGGTGAGCGTAGAAATGGACGCCGTGCTCGGCTCCGCCTTGAGCGAGCGGCTGCGGCAGGGCTTCCGCGCCTTCGGCCGCAAAATCCCCAATTTTGCCACCAATGCGGCGCAGATTGTGGGGGTAGAGAGCCGCACGTCGGCCCCAGTGCGCATTCCGCGTGACAACCATACGCTATGCCACCCGGTAGTATCGGGGCTATATCCGTGCGGCGAAGGTGCGGGCTACGCGGGCGGCATCGTGAGCGCCGCCATGGATGGCGAGCGCATAGCCGAAGCAGTGGCCGTATCCGTAAGGCAATGAAACCGGTTGTCATGCTGACGAAGGAAGCATCTTGTCCGCATAAAACACGCAGTATTGTACAAACCTGACAAGATGCTTCCTTCGTCAGCATGACAGACGTTTAAGTTAACAACTTTATGAAAACCCTTGTCCTCGGTGCTACCGACAACCCCGACCGTTACGCCTACCGCGCTGTGCATCAACTCAAACGCCACGGCCACGAGGTGGTGCCGGTGGGCATTCGCAAAGGCCAGGTAGCTGGTATTGATATTCACACCGACCGCCCTGCCGAACCGGATATCGACACGGTGACGCTCTACGTAGGCCCCCAAAACCAGCCCGGCTGGTATGATTACATCCTGGGCTTGAAGCCGCGCCGCATCATCTTCAACCCCGGCACCGAAAACCCCGAGCTAGAGCAAAAAGCCCAGGCGCAAGGCATTTTGACTGAGGAAGCCTGCACGCTGGTAATGCTGAGCGTGGGGCAGTACGAAGTGTAGGTTGGATTATACCGCCCGTTCCTAGTTTCACTTGCAGAAGTAAGCCACGTAAGAAAAGTCTCGCCAATAAGTCGGGACTTTTTTTTATTAGCAAGTGCCCCGTTGCCAGTGAAAGCGCTATTTGCACAACTCAAAATAACCATCCAACGACTTTCAAGGTAAAAGCCCTAGCAATTATCCCCCTTTTCCTATGAAACTCTCTCTTTTGCTACTAGCCGCTGGCCTTTGCAGCGCCAGCATTGCTTCAGCCCAAACCACCCCTACTGCCCCCGGCGCACCTGGCACCACCACGGCTAGCCCCAGCGCTGTGCCTAGCGGCACCGCACCAGCTCCCGGCAACCCTAATGGTGCAGTAAGCGCTGGCGAGGTATTCACGACGGGCGCTCCTACCAACAGCAGCACTGACAAGCGCACCTCGAAGCGTAAAAAAGACAAAAGCACCATGGATGGCAAGGGTAAGATGAAAACTAAGATGTAAAAAGGCAGCTAGGGGCTTCATTGCCCCTGGCAACCCTACTGAAAAGGCCTAGCTCCCATTATGAGGAGCTAGGCCTTTTTTAATCAGCACTGGCTAGTAGCCGAGTATCACTGCGCATTGGCTGGCCGCCGGCGGTGCATTATTCTACTAAAAATTTGGCCCGCACCCGTCCTAGGCCTACCAGAATCCTCTACTTTTGGGCAACTACTTAAGGTTGCTAAACTTAGATGAGAAAACACTACATATTTGGGCTACTCAGTGCTGGGCTGCTGGCTTTCCGGCCCGCCTTACCGGGTACGACCCCTACCCCCCCAGCGGAGCCGGTAAAGGCTCAGGCCGTTCAGGAATTGCAGGCGCACTACGCCGAGTACCAGCAATTGGCGCAGCGCATCTGGGGCTTTGCCGAGGTGGGCTACAAGGAAACTCAGAGTTCGGCGCTGCTGCAAAAAACGCTGCGCGCCCACGGCTTTGCGGTGCAGGCGGGGGTAGCAGGCATTCCGACGGCCTTCGTGGCAACTTACGGCAGCGGCCAGCCGGTCATTGGCATCCTGGCCGAGTTTGATGCGCTGCCGGGCCTGGCCCAGCAGGCCGTGGCCACCAAAACGCCCATTGCCGGCCAGGACGCGGGCCACGGCTGCGGCCACAACCTGTTTGGCACCGCTAGCGTGGCCACCGGGCTCGAACTTCAAAAACTACTGAAAGAAGGCAAGCTGCACGGCACCGTGAAAGTGTACGGCTGCCCGGCCGAGGAGGGGGGTAGCGGCAAGGTGTACTTGGTGCGCGAGGGCCTTTTCGCGGGCGTGGATGCGGTGGTGCACTGGCACCCGAGCAGCGAAAACGCGGCCATGACCGGCTCGTACATCGCCAATAAGTCGGCAAAATTTCGGTTTCACGGTATTGC
>CALMOO010000796.1:740-2760 GCA_937871705.1 uncultured Hymenobacter sp. | reverse complement strand
GCTACAACCAGGGCCGCACGCCCACTTTTCAGCAGCTCGACCTCAGCCTGAGCTACCTCACCCGCCTGGCCGGCCACTACACCATCGTGCACCTGGCCATGACCAACGTGCTCGGCCGCGACAATATCTATGGCTACCGCTACGCCACCACCCCCGATGCGGCCGGCCAGTACGCCAGCGTGCCCGTGCGCCAGCTAGCGCCCCAGCTGGTCGTGGCCGCGCTGCTCATCTCGATTAATAAGAAGACGCCCGGCGACACGTCGGTGGCGCCAGAGTGAGTCTCCAATTATCAGTCAATAATTACCAACTCAGATGACGTGCTTGTGCGCAAGGCTGATACTTGATACTTGTTGACTAATAATTGAAAAGCGTCGCTTCAGCAGCTACTTCGGCTGCTTCGGCAGCAACTGTTTTTTGAGCCCTACCCCCCTTGCCACCTTTGAATCATCAATGCACCTAATTCACCTCTCACTCCACTTGTCGCCATGAAAAAGTCGCTGCTTACCCTCGCTCTTGCCGCTGCCAGCTACTGCGCAGCTGCTCAAACTACGCCGGCTTCGGCTGGTGCCAAGACCACGGGTGCTACTCCCGCCGGCTATGCTGAGATGCTGGGCGCCACCATAAGCCAAGTGATGAACACCGGCGATGCGGCCGAGCTGCGCGCCCTGGCTAATAAGCTGGAACGCGCCGCCACCGTGGCTCCGGCCGACTGGCTGCCCCGCTACTACCAGGCTTACGCGCTGCTCATCAACGTGTTCCAGAGCCAAGACACCGACAACCAAAAAGACCAGACCCTCGACCAGGCCGAAGCAGCCCTGGCCCAGGCCCGCAAGCTGGGCGGCGACGAGTCGGAGCTGCTGACCTTGCAGGCCTACCTCTACCAGGCCCGGCTGGGCGTGTCGCCCATGCAGCGCAGCGCCAAGTACTCGCGCCTGGTCATGGAGGCCGTGGCCCAGGCCAAGGCCCTTAACCCCGCCAACCCGCGCGCCTACCTGGTGGGCGCCAACAATGTGTACTACACGCCCAGCGTATTTGGCGGCGGAGCCGGAGCCGCCAAGCCCCTCTACGAAGAAGCCAAAGCCAAATACGCGGCCTTTCAGCCGGCCCACCCGCTTGCTCCGAATTGGGGCCAGGACCAGGTAACAGCCCGCCTCAAAAAGTACGAGGTAGCCACTGCCCAAGTCGCCAAGTAGGTCAGCCCTACCCCCCTCACTGGCGCGTGATGGCTTAGCCGCCGCGCCTTTACCTTGCATTTTTATGGCCATTCTGCTTTCCTCGCCGCCCGCCGTGCCTGCTTCTTCGCCCGCTTTGCCGTCGCCGGTTGCCAGCTTGGCGCCGCGCACCAGTTTGCCCAGTAGGGGCTCGCAGGTGCGCAATTTTTGGCAGCGAATGGGCTGGATAACGGTGGGCAATGTGCTGGTGGCCCTCCTCTACGCCCCGCTGCCCTGGCACGACCCCAAGGGCTACGCTGTTTCGCTGGCGTACTCGCTCTGCTACTGCCTCGGGCTGTGGCTAGTCAATAGCTACATTGTTGACCTGCTGAATACGAAGGTGGGCTGGGGAGAGCGGCCCATCCGCCGGCTACTGTTCACGGTGGGCGCGTCCTTTCTGGCGTCGCTACTCGTGATAGTGACCGTGAGCGAAGGCTTCTCGATGCTGCTCTGGCACCGGCCGCTGGGCTATACACTGCGCAACAACTTTGTGGCGCAGTCGGCTTTTCCGCTTTTAATAACGATAGTCATCTCGCTCTTTTTGCACTCGCGCTCGTTCTTGCTGGCCTGGCGCGAAGCCACGGTGCGCGCCGAGCGCCTCGAAAAAGAAACGGCCGTGGCGCGGCTCGACTCGCTGCGCCGGCAGGTAGACCCGCACTTTTTGTTCAACTCGCTCAATGCCCTCACCAGCTTGGTCGAGGACCACGACCCGGCGCGGGCCGTGCGCTTTATCCGGCAGCTGAGCAGCGTGTACCGCTACGTGCTCGACAGCCAGAGCCAGGAGCTGGTGCCGCTGAGCGAGGAATTGG
>CALMOO010000796.1:0-730 GCA_937871705.1 uncultured Hymenobacter sp. | reverse complement strand
GCAAAAAACGCGGCTCGACGAAGCCCTGCAAGTAGAGCTGGCCCTACCCCCCGCCGCCGAGCTAGCGGCCTTCTACCTGCCGCCGCTGGCCTTGCAGCTGCTGCTCGAAAACGCGCTTAAGCACAACACCGCTTTCCAGGCCGACCCGCTGCGCCTGCTAGTGGCCGTGGATGCCCAGGCTGGCACCCTCACCGTGCGCAACACCCGGCGCCCCCGCCGCCTCAGCGCCGACGAAGCCTCGGGCCGCGGCCTCGACAACCTGCGCGCCCGCTACGGCTTCCTCACCAGTCGCCCGCTCGAAATTGGGCCGGTGGGCAACGAATTCGTCGTTACCTTGCCGCTGCTGGCTCTGTAGAGCCGCGGTAAGTAGCTGGGCCTGGCCTTGTATACAGCGTGAAAAAACTGGTTAACCAAGACGTACTGTGGGTGGCGTGCGTGGTAATAGCCACGGTCCTGGGGTGGCTGTTGGTGCGCAAGGGCGCCGTGCCCAACGAGCGGGCGGCCGTCGAAAATGCCTTGCAGCAGGCCCGGCTGGCCGACCTCGAAAGCATTACCGTGTACCCACTTCTCACGGGGCAAGGGTCCGCGACGATGCGTCCGTTTCAGGTGCGGGCGCCGGCGCAGCTGCGCACACTGCTGCCGGCCCTGAAGCAGCTGCGTCCTATCGCCATCGGTGGCCACTCGTTTCAGCCGCTGCTCGAAGCCACCTTGGTAGTGCGCCTGCTGGCCC
>CALMOO010000795.1 GCA_937871705.1 uncultured Hymenobacter sp. | reverse complement strand
GCGGCTGGTACGACGGCCGCCACCGCCCAAGACATTGCCGCTGCGCAAAAAGCCATTGAGCTAGAACGCTATAATGAAGCCCGTGGCCTGCTCCGCGGCGCCAGCACGCCCGAAGCCTATTATGAGCTGGGGCGCCTCTACCAAAAGCGCGACCTTGATGATTCGGCCGCTATCTACTTTTCGCGCGCCGCTGGCACTACCCCCTTTGGGCAGGTAGCCGCTGGCCGGGCTGCGTTGGCTAAAGGCCAGGCTGACGCCGCCGCTACCTCGTTTGATGCCGCCGTGAAAGCCACCAAGAGCAAGGATGCCAAAGTGCTCACGATGATTGCCCAAGCCTACGGTGAGTCGGATGTGAAGAACATCGACAAAGCGCTCACCTACGTGACGGCTGCCCAAACCGTGAATAAAAAAGACGAGCCCAACCTGATGGTAGCTCGTGGCGAAATTTACCTGCACTCCGACCAGGGCGGCGGCGAAGCCATGACCAGTTTCGACCGAGCCACGGCCGCTAACCCCAACTTCGCGCAGGCTTACTACGAAAAAGGCGTGCTGAACGTGCGTAGCCGCAACGCCGGCGAAGCCGTGCAGAACCTGCAAAAAGCCATTCAGATTGAGCCTAAGTACGCGCCGGCTTACCAGGAGTTGGCCGAGATGTATTTCTACGCTGGCCAGTACGATAAGGCTTTGAGCACCTTCGAGCAGTACCGGGGGGTAGCCGAGAAATCGACGAACACCGACGCTGAGTATGCTTCGTTCCTGTACCTGACGAAGAAATACCCCGAGTCGCTGACCGAAATTAACAAGGTGCTGGCCGTTGAGCCTAACAACTTGACGATGAACCGTCTGAAAGCCTACAGCCTGTTTGAAACTAGCGACTATGCAGGTGCTTCGGCAGCGATGGACAACTACCTGAAACTCGCGCCGCCGGAAAAGATTATTCCGGATGACTACGTGTATCAGGGTAAAATTCTGAGCCGCGCTGGCAAGACTGCCGAAGCTAAGGTTGCGCTAGACAAAGCACTAGCAGTCGCTTCGCCAACTCAGAAGCCTGAGGTACAAGCTGAAATCGCCAAAGTCTCCATGGCGACTGGCGACTATAGTGGTGCTATCAAGACCTTGGCTGAGAAAGCCAAAACCGGTGACTTGGCTGACCAATACCGTTTGGCTGCGGCTTATAAAGGTGCTAAGCAATACACCCGTGCCGATAGCGTGCTCAACATCATTATTACGGCTAAGCCTACTTACGCGCCAGCTTACCTGGAGCGTGGCAGTGTGAACTACGGCCTCGACCCCGACACGAAGAAGGGCTTGTCAAAACCCTATTACGAGAAGTACATTGAGCTGTCGAAGGCTGAAGGTGCTGACCCAGCTAAGTTTAAGGCTGGCCTTATCACATCTTACAACTACTTGGGCTACTATAGCTTGCAGCAGGGTAACAAGGCAGAGGCTAAAACCTACTACCAGCAGTTGCTCGCCCTCGACCCGACCAACTCGGATGGCCTCAACGCCATGAAGATTATCAACGGTGTGCCAGCACGTAAAACCGCGGCTCCCGCACACAAAGCCACTGCTTCGACCAAGAAGTAAGTGAAGTAGGAGTTCCAAAAAGCCCCGGTGCAGTTCTGCATCGGGGCTTTTTTGTGGCGCATAGGCTGTGAGTTCGTGAATGCAGACGCCTTCCCCCCTTCCGACAACTAAGCTATTCGCGAACTCACGGAGTCGGCATCACATTCGTACTATTCGCTATCGCTCCACTCCTCCCACTTGGTGAGCACGGCGCTAAAGTCTTTAGGCAATTCGGCTTCGAAATACATGCGCTCGCCGGTGCTAGGGTGCACGAGGCCCAACGAACGAGCGTGCAACGCCTGCCGGGGCATGATGGCAAAGCAATTCTCGACAAATGCCTTGTAGCTGCCCGTAGCCTGGCCCGAGCGGATGCGGTCGCCGCCGTAAGTAGCGTCCGAAAACAGTGGGTGGCCGAGGTACTGCATATGCGCTCGAATCTGGTGGGTGCGGCCGGTTTCGAGGCGGCACTCTAGCAGCGTAACGGGGCCGTAGCGCCGCAGCACGCGGTAGTGCGTCACGGCGGCTTTGCCGTACTCACCGCTGGGGTACACGGCCTGCACCTTGCGGTCGCGCAGGCTGCGGCCGATATGGCCGCGCACGGTGCCCTCGTCTTCGTCAAACTTGCCCCACGCTAGGGCCTGGTAGCTGCGCTCGATGGTGTGGTGAAAAAACTGCTGCGACAGGTGTGTCATGGCCAGTTCGGTCTTACCAACGACGAGCAGGCCCGACGTATCCTTATCGATGCGGTGCACCAAGCCGGGGCGAATTTCGCCGTTGCGGCCAGTGGGCAAGTTGGCCAAGTGGTAGGCCAAGCCATTCACCAGGGTACCCTGCCAATTGCCATATGCAGGGTGCACAACCAAGCCAGCGGGCTTGTTTACAATGAGCAGGTCGGCATCCTCGTAGCGGATGTCGAGGTCCATCTGCTCGGGCTCGACCTTACCCGTGCGCGGCGGCTCGGGCAGGGTGATGG
>CALMOO010000794.1 GCA_937871705.1 uncultured Hymenobacter sp. | reverse complement strand
ATCCTGTTCTTGTACGCAGGCTTCCGCTTTTTCCTGATGGAATCCAAGGAAACGCCGGCCTTAGGGAAGATTCCTTACGCGGGGTTTGAGGACTTGCTGGGGCGGCGGTTTGAGCACGCTATCACTACGTTCTTGGGCGAGCTGGACGCCCACGGCCCCAACGCCATGCTGTTCAGCGCGCTGGCCGACAGCTACCACCAGCTTTCGTTCCAGACGCTGGCCAACCAAGTGCGCAAGAGCGTGCGGTCGAGCAAGGGCAACCAGTGGATGTTCCGGGTCGGGCACCAGGAAGAGCATCCTATTCGCATGCACAAGGCGCTGCTGCAGCGTCAGGAAGGCTCGCTCTTTTACCCGGTGCTGCACGAGCACACGGCCGTGCGTATGGACTTGACGCACAGCGGCTGGTCGGATATTTTCTTCCTGGGCATGGACTACCCCGAGGGCGCCCGGGTAGTCAACCTGTCGATTGACCTGGGCATGTACGGGCGCGATAAAGATATCCGCCCGCCGCTGCACGCTTACGTGCGGGTCATCCCGGAGCCGGTGCTGCGCCTCACCAGCATCGACCTGAACACGACCAAGGACGTGACCGACCTGGCCGACTTGTTCAACTTCGGCAACGACTACCTGAGCTTGGTAAAAGCGGGCGTTATTGCTTCGGGTCTGATTCCGCCGTCGTTCGAAGGCACCGAGCAATCGCTACCCCAGCTGCTGGCGCGCATCGTGGCGCCGGGCATGGGTATCGAGCTGGTTACCAAGGTAAACGATATTCCGAAAGGCTCGCGCTTCGCGGTTTCAACCAACTTGCTGGGTTGCATTATCAGCCTGCTGATGCGCGCCACCGGCCAAACTAAGAACCTGACCGGCGGCCTCGACGAAAACGAGCGCCGACTGGTGGCTTCGCGCGCCATTCTGGGCGAATGGATAGGTGGCTCGGGCGGTGGCTGGCAGGATTCGGGTGGCGTGTGGCCGGGCATCAAGGCCATTCAAGGCACGTTTGCCGCAGCCGGCGACCCCGAGTTTGGCATCAGCCGCGGCACGCTCCTACCCCGCCACCGGGTGCTGACCGGCGACGAGATTCACCCCGAAATGGGCGAACGCATCCGCAAGTCACTGGTACTGCTGCACGGCGGCATGGCCTCGAACGTGGGTCCCATCCTGGAGATGGTGAGCGAGAAATACCTGCTGCGCGGCGAGAAGGAATGGGCCGCCCGCCAGTTCACTAACCAGGTGTTTGACAATATCTTGGGCGCGCTCAAGGAAGGCGACGTGCGCACACTCGCGGCCAACACTGCCCGCAACTGGGAGTACCCGATTAAGACGATTATTCCGTGGGCCTCGACGTACTTCACCGAGCAAATTATTGAGCGGGCGAAGAAGGAATTTGGGGCTGACTATTACGGCTTCCTGATGCTCGGCGGTATGTCGGGCGGCGGCATGGGCATGTTTGTGAACCCTGACCGCTACGAGGAGTACAAGCTGCGCGTACTGGAGCTGTTGCGCTCTACGAAGCAGGAGTTATCGGCGGCGCTACCCTTCGCCATGGAGCCGGTGGTGTACAACTGGGACATCAACTACAAGGGCAGCTGGTCCACCATCCACGAAGGCGCTGAGGCGCTAATGCCCGAGCAGTACTATGCCATCCACGTATCGCAGCTGGTTAAGAAAGAGCCGGAAAGTATCTCGTACATCCGCCGGGCCGAGGTAGATTTTTTCACGACTCACTGTGAGCAAAACAACCTCGCCTACCCCCTGCTGCGCACGATAGTCAGCAACTTATTCCAAGTGTCGGACCCCACGGCACAGGGCAACCGCAGCGTCGAAAACGAGAAGGCCGACCGCATCAAGCGCGAAAACGGCTTCGACTACATTCAGCACGAAGACATTCGTGCCGACTTGCAGAAGGGCCGCATCGGCTTGTCGCGTAACCAACTGCCGCTCGAAACGGCTATTGACGACGTGCTGCCTGGCGATGCCGCGCAGCTAGCTGACTTGCAGCAGCATGAGGCTGAAGGCGAAGCCGCTATTCGCGGCGGCAAGGTGGCCGTGATGAGCTTGGCGGCCGGCATCGGCAGCCGCTGGACGAAGGGCGCGGGCGTTATTAAGGCGCTCAATCCGTTTGTGGAAATCGACGGAACGCAGCGCAGCTTCTTAGAAATTCACCTGGCCAAAACCCGCCGCACGGCCGAGCGCTACGACGCGGTGATTCCGCACCTAGTGGCGACGAGCTACCTCACGCACGCGCCTATTCAGGCGCAGCTGGCCAAGACCAACAACTACGGCTACAACGGGCCAGTGTACCTCTCGGAGGGCCGCTCTATCGGGCAGCGCTTCGTGCCGATGGCCCGCGACCTGCGCTTCCTATGGGAAGAAATGCCGCAGGAAACGCTTGACGAAAACAAGCAGAAAGTGCGTGATGCCGTGCGCAACACCATGATAGGCTGGGCCAAAGGCAAAGGCGAAGGCACCGACTACGTCGACAACATTGCCGCGCAGCGTTTCTCGCCGCTCGGCCACTGGTACGAGGTGTCGAACCTGCTGCGCAACGGCACGCTGGCCCGCCTGCTGCGCGAGCAGCCGCAGGTCGAAACCATCATGCTGCATAACATTGATACGCTGGGTGCCGACGTGCACGCCGCCGCGCTCGGCTACCACCGCGCCTCGGGCAACGCGCTGACCTTCGAGGTGGTGCCCCGCCGCATCGAGGACCGCGGCGGCGGACTGGCCCGCGTGAACGGCCAGCTGCGCCTGCTCGAAGGCCTCGCCCAGCCCCGCGAGGAAGACGAGCTCGGCCTGAGCTACTACAACACGATGACTACCTGGATTCAGGTTGACCCGCTGCTGGCCCTCTTTGGCCTCAGCCGCGAAGACCTGCAAGCCGGCGACGATGCCCAACTGGCCCGCGCCGTGCGCAGCGTGGCCCAGCGCATCCCGACCTACGTGACAATCAAGGAGGTAAAATACCGCTGGGGCCACGGCCAGGAGGACATTTACCCTGTGGCGCAGATTGAAAAGCTGTGGAGCGATATGTCGGCCCTAACCGATGTACCATGCGGCTACATCGTGGTGCCGCGCAGCCGCGGCCAACAAATGAAGGACCCCGCGCAGCTCGATGCCTGGGTCATTGATGGC
>CALMOO010000793.1 GCA_937871705.1 uncultured Hymenobacter sp. | reverse complement strand
GGAAATACTTGCTTAATGGTCTTTGCAATACCTGCTCCCATTGTGCAGAAGCAGTTGCAGCCATGTACTATCACATCGAATTCCCCAGCCCTAGCCTTCTGAACTAGGTCACCTTTCTCTGTCTTCATATTTAAACCGTGTGAATAATTGATTTCACATTAAAGTAAGGCAGATTCATACCAGCCAATACTCACTCATGCCCCTCACCTTCCCTACCCCCTCCGCTGCCCGCGACGACCTCGACGGCCTGCTGCTGCTCGGCGGCCAGCCTACCGTCGAAAACCTGGTGGTGGCATACAGCCAGGGTATTTTTCCGTGGCCGGTGCCGGGGTGGCCACTGGCCTGGTTTTGCCCACCGCGCCGGGGCATTTTGCGGCTGGCCAAGCTGCACGTGGGCCGCAGCCTAGCACGGGCGCAGCGGCAATCGCTGTGGCGCATTAGCTTCGACGAAGCTTTCGGAGCGGTGATGCGGGCTTGCCAAGCACAACCACGCCCCGGCCAGGATGGCACCTGGATTACGCCGCAGTTGGTACGCGGCTATGAGGCCCTGCACGCGGCCGGCTATGCGCACAGCGTGGAGGTGTGGAACGGCGACGAGCTAGTGGGCGGCCTCTACGGCGTGGCCGTGCGGGGCGTATTTGCTGGCGAAAGCATGTTTCACTACCAGCCCAATGCCTCGAAGCTAGCTGTACTAGCGCTCGCCGAGCACTTGCGCGCACGTGGCGCTACGTTCTTCGATATTCAGCAACTAACGCCGCACATGGTGGCGCTGGGCGCAGAGGAAGTATCGCGAAACGAGTTTCTGGCGCTGCTGATGGAGGAACAGGCTTTGTTTTCGTGAGCAGGACAAAGCTGCTGTTTTACTGAACTTCAGGAATTCTCTTACAACCAGCAATTGACTGCTGTAAGCAGTGGCACCAGTGAGCCGAGACTTCACCTACCCTAACTACTAGTCTTGGCTACGCGCAACAGCTAAGGACATGTAAGGAAATTAGCTTAGTGCTAATTGATTGAAACGTATGATTGAGTTCACGATTAACAGTCGGGCTTTGCGTGAGCTGTTAGCAAGGATATTGCCTGGTTGTAGGCTTTGAAGTGAGGACAACGTTTGCAGGCAGTAGCTAGCTCGGCCATCAGTAACTAGCATGCGTACCGAGTTACCTAATGCGTCGGTGCAAGCGTGAATTTTGGTGCTTATCCCACCCAGGCTACGGCCAAGGCATTCTGTAACCGGGTCACTTTCCTTTAGCCCGACGGGTGCTGATGAGTACGTGCGTTGGTAGAATCGAGACATGACCTAGTCAAATTCGGGCACTTCTAGCGCTTCATACAGGACTTTCTACACGCGTTTTTGAACTAGCTAGTGGAAGCGTTGGCACACCGAATTATACTTACTAAAGTGAGCGGGTAAATCAGTCTACGTCACGCGCGTGCGCATTAGCCACACGACACCATTGAAGAACAAAGGATTATCCTGAGCCGTGGCGCCACAGTCACTTACTTTTCCTAACAAGAGAGGGGCAAACGCTGCTCACTGACAGTCCAATATTTCGTGACGACGCACACTTATTACTTGAGTTCGCTCGAAGATAATTGTCCTCATGCCCGCCTTAGACGGATGAGATAATTAGCGAAGAGTTCACAATTGCTTTTGTCGGTCACAACAAAGCGAAACCGAGTACCCTACTTCAGCCGAATGGTCAGTAGATGTAGTGCTTTTACCCTGTTATGGC
>CALMOO010000792.1 GCA_937871705.1 uncultured Hymenobacter sp. | reverse complement strand
TTCCAGCGCATGGTCGTCATGGCTTCAAAGTCCTGCTCCCACACCTGGCAGCCAAAATCCGGCTCGTAGCGCGACTCGCCGAAGTACGTGGTCAGCATCAGGTACAGGTGCTGGGCAATGGACTCTTGCATCGAGCAGCGGGGTAGCAGTTGGCGCTCTACCAGGCTTTCCAAATCGAGCGGCAGGCGGTAGTAGGTGTCACTCATGTGCAAGGCAGCGGCCGGCGTATCTTCCCGCTGCGGAGCCTACGCCGGCCGGCCTGGTTTCGTTGCCCAGGCTGGTTGGTAGCTCGTGCTAGGCTATCGTGCTCATCCTTTTAGCGGCTGAGTCCGTATTTGCATTACTCCTGTCTAGCAAAGGCTTCCATCACTTAGTACTGCTTGTTCTATGTCCTTTAGCGCCGCGTTTATTGTGAATGGTAAAAGCTACGTTGTGCGCCGCTTTAGCTGGGGCGTGCAGCAGCAAACCGACGTGGTGGGCCGCCCCGACGCCCGCGTGCAGGGTGGCCAGCTGCAAGTAGAGCTGGACTCGGAGCCCGACGAAACCTTGCACCACTGGGCCCTCGACGACACTAAGCGCATGAGCGGCGAGGTGGTGGTGTTTGCGGCCGACAACCGCTTTGTGCGCCGCAAAACCATCACCTTCACCGATGCCTACTGCGTGGGCCTGAGCAAGCTGTTTGATGGCAGCGCCTCGGCCCAGGGCATGACCATGACCCTCACCCTCTCGGCCGACAAGCTCCAGAGCGGCGAGGTGACTCTCGACAACCACTGGCCTTTGTAACTTCTTAAACCGGCCGGGTGCTGCCGGGCCTTGCCTATGTCTTCTTTTCGCGGCATCCTAACGCTGGACGGTCAGGACTTTCCCTTGGTGCAGTGCAGCTACGAGTTTAACCAGGCCACCAGCGAGCGCGGCCGTGTCACGGCCAAAGTGCGCAGTGGCCTGCTGGTGCTGCACCTCGATGTGCCCGACGGCGACCAGTTGCTGGCTTGGGCCCTCGACCCGCACAAAAAGCTGAGCGGCTCCGTCCTCTTTCACCAAACCGACCGGCCCGTAGTCCGCGAGGAGCTGACGTTTGAAGACGGCTTTTGCGTTTCGTACGCAGAAGTTTTCCAAGTCGGTGCCGCGCCCGAAGGAGCTTACCGCTGTACGCTGCACATCTCAGCGGCTCGGCTGATGCTGGGCGCCGCCGAAAAAAACAATAACTGGGTCGAAACGAGCTAAGTAGTCTTGGTTAAGACTCAATGTAACTTCTTCAGCGCTTATTTCCTGGTCACTACTACGCCCAAGAATGTGCCTGCGTCATCTGCAGCCAGCGAATCTACTTGGTAGCCGGAGCTATTTACTTGCAAGTGTCCGGATATAAGTAATTTATTGCAGTTAGTAGTATTTTCAGATGGGCCAGAGGCCGGCAGAAAAAAGCTCTCGACTTTACGGGTCTTGGTGTTGTAGGTGGCAACCAGCTTTTGCCGCAAAGTCTGGCAGCGGTGGTAGCACCGCTCATAGCTCTAGGGGGTAGTAGAATATTCAATTGGTGGGTTGGGGCTGACTGCAATCCCGCGGTAAAGACCTACTTTCTTACCGCGTAGCGTGTCGATGACGTAGGTGGAGCTAGTTGAGCTTAGATTGCCTAGTGGCAACAGATATTGGAAAGATGTTGTATCACGCACATTGGTAAGACTAATTACATCCACCTGTGGCACATCGATGAAGTAGTTCACACTTAGTACTAGCCCGTGCTTCTTATAAATTAGGCTCCGCTCTGTATTGACTGCGTTGGCTTGTAATTCATCTGCAGGTGGACCTAATTTGGCTTTGACTTGGGCCACTGATAGCCGTAGCAATGCAGGGATATCAAATACAACAGGGCTAGTAGCTAGGTGCGACGATACTACTTGCCTCGTGGCCGGAATGCTCTTATCAGGAAGAGAATGTGTTGTATCGGCTTGCTGCTGACAAGCCGCTAATAAACCTGCATAGATAAGAAAAGTCAGAACACGATTAATTTTATACATATGCCGATGCGTGTAGTTCAAAAGATAATTCATGGAAATTCAAAAACGTAGTTGCGTCAAGATAAGCCTCTTGTGTAGTGCCTGACTCATACCCTCATAAAACCCAGTACTAGGATTATAGTAAAGGCGATTTAGTGGCGATACTCCGTTCTTACGGTTGGCATTAACCGTTCCCACGTCAAAGAAGCGGTAGTATTTGCCATTTTTGTCTACTCCGGTTCCCACGATGGCGACGAAATGGTCGATGGTGCCGTCGTTTATTTCGTGATAAGTAGTAACTCCTGTTTTGCGATTTTTGGAGGAGAACAAGAGATTAACGGTGTGGCTGACGCCTACCATCACGGGCTTGTGCAGAGCCATGTACTGGTCTAGCAAGGCTAGGCCACGCGCCGCGCGGACGCTATTCGGCGCCGCTACGTACCCGTCGCGAACGCGGTAGCCATGAGCCCACACGTTACTGCGGTGCTCTGCTACTAGGTCGAATCTGTCATTGGGTATCTTGCCCGTGCCATAGTGTGCTTCCATCATAGCCTTCACGGTGGCGCAGCACTTGGCCCAGCCCACTTTGGGGTCATTGTACGGGTTCTGCGACTTCCAGAAACTAGTAGGCATGAACGAGTCCGGTCCGGCTGGTAGGGCCGTGGCGGACTGGGCGCGTAAGTTGACGAGCGGCTGAGTCATTGCTACCCGCAAAAACTCGGGCAGAAACAGGGCCTTGGCCGAGCGGTTGTAGTCGGCCAGCGCCCGCTGCTTGAGGCGCTCGCGAGCTTGCCGGGCCTCCTCCAATTGCTTTTGCGCTGGCAAGTGGCGGGCCTGCTCGGCCGGGGTGAGGAAGGGAATGGGGTAGCCGGCCTGCTTCGGTGTGAGTGGCGCCTGGGCGGCTAGTTGCTGCTTGAGGCGCTCAGCGTCGGCGCGCAAGCGAGCAAAGTCGGGCAGCGGCGGTGGGGCGGGCAGCTGCAGTTGGCGCGGGCTGAGCAGGTCTTGCACGCCCGTGTAGCGCCGGCCTACCCCCAGGTTTCCGACCAGCGCCCGCCCACTCGTAGACAATAGCTGCGGCTGTTGAGCTTGGCCCAGGTGCCCCACGGCTGCCCGGCCACTAGGTGATGGCGCAGATTGACGAATAGATAGCGAAGCCATGAGACCAAGTTAGTAGGAACTTACGTAAGAACGGATAAGAACGTGGGGAGTTTTCCTTTAACGACTCACTAACCTAGCCTCTCCACCATACTTCCTGATTATTTATGGCTCGTCAAGTTGTCGTCACGGTACAATGCGAGGGAAAAGCGCTCGCGCCAGGTCAGGATTTTACAGCCTTGGTATTGCATCAAACGCTCTTCGACCACCACACCTTGTCGCTGGCCGTGCCCTTCGATAGCGTAGAAGGGAGCCAAGCCGCCTTTTTGAGCCAGACGCCCAGCCAGCTTCTCGGCCAGCCCGTATCCGTAACGATTGCGCCCGATGCAGCCTTTGAGTTTGATAAAGGGCCCGGGTTCAACTTTAAAGGTGTAGTTACGGAGTTAGGCACGAGCAAAGATTCTGATTTGCAAAGCAGTCTGTTGGTGCAAGGCTATAGCCCAAGCTGCCTGCTGGCTAGCGGTGTTCAAAAACGTACATTTATTAAGCAAACGCTCTCGGCCATTTTCACGCAGGTGCTGGCGCCCTACCCCGAAAACCTGCTGACGCGGCAGTTGAGCTCGCGCCACACGGCAGCTATCCCCTACGTGGTGCAGTATCAGGAAAGCGATTTTGCATTTTTGAGCCGACTGGCCACTGAGTATGCCGAATGGTTCTTCTACGATGGCACTACCTTGCAGCTGGGTCCTCCCGCGGCCCAGGCCGACCTCGACTTTGTGGCCGATGGCGTGCATAACACCTTCCATTTAGGCCTGGCCTTGAATGCGACCAAGGTGAAGTTTTATGAGTATAACTACCAGCAGCACCAGCACTATACGGCCACTACCCAGGGGCAGGCGGCACCCGCCCTTAGTCAGCATCCTTTTGGCAAGTTGGTCTTGCAGCAGTCCGAGCAGCTGTTTGCCCAGGAGTCGCACACGCTGGCCGAAATGCGCATTCAGAGCGGGGGAGAGATTCAAGACGAAGCGCGCTCCTTTCACCAGCAGCGGGTAGCCGAGCTAGTAGCCCTGCAAGGCAACAGCGACGATTCGAGCCTGCAATTGGGACGCGTCATTAAGGTGAAAGGCCAAGGCCTGGGCACTACTCACGGCAAAACAGCTGATTTTGGGGCATATCGCCTCGTCGAAATTACTCATCACCTTGATGCCGATGGTAACTACAGCAACACGTTTACGGCAATTCCGCACCTGCTCGACCTACCCCCCCTTAACCCCAACTATGCTCCCCCCGCGGGTGTGCAAGAGCTAGCCGAGGTCATTGACACGGCCGACCCCGACCACCTGGGCCGGGTGCGGGTGCGTTACTATTGGCCCGTAGCCAAGCCAGCCGACGCCGAAACCGACTGGATACGTACCCTTACGCCCTACTCGGGCGATGGCAAAGGCCAGCTCTTTGTGCCCGAGGTGGGCTCGCAGGTACTGGTAGGCTACGCCAACGGGCTGGCCGAAGCGCCCCTGGTGCTAGGAAACCTGTTTCATGCTCAAAACAAGCAGGGCGCCAAGTACACCACGGACCAGAATCATCTGAAGGGCCTGCAAACGGCCGGCGGCAACAAGTTTGTGATGAGTGACACGAAGGGCGAGCAGACCATTCACATCTCCAACTCCAACAATAAGGGTACGGCCATCGAAGTGGGTTTTAAGGGCGATGGCAGCGTTAGCATCAAAACCAACGGGCCCATCAGCCTGACGGCTGGGGCTAATATCACGCTCACAGCCAAGAAAGACATTATCCTCACGGCGGAGAACGTGACGATTAATGCCAAGGAGAAAATCATTAAAACGGCCAAAGAAATTGCCCTCACCGGCAGCGACAAGGTAGACCTCACCGGCAAAGCCACGACCATCAAAGCCGGCGACACGATGAAAATCGCGGCTACGTCGTCGCTCGATGTGACGGGGGGTAGCAAAGCCAGTATTAGCTCGGGCAAAACCCGAATTCACTAAATCCCCGCGTTGATGTCCTTGCCTTTGGCACTTGGGCCCTTAGCGGCCTCCCGCACCTACAAGCTGACTACTACCTCGCTTATGCGCATGAACGAGGCGCAGGAGCACAACACCTACCACACCGTAGCCCGGCAAACGCTGCTCGAGCGCAAACCCAACAACACGTACCGGATAGCAATAGAAGTTCTTAGTTTCAAAGCAGAAAACCCTACCTTCTTCAACGCCCTTGCCGCCGACCTCAACCAAGTTAGCAACCACCTCATTATTCAAACCGACGTGTACGGCCGGTTAGCGCACATTGAGAACAAGGCCGATATGCTGAAAACCTGGCTAAGCATTCAGGCTGACGTGGTCGAAAAATACCAGCAATATTATCCGAAGACTTTCTTCGACGCCTTCGGCCAGAATATTCAGGCTGAAGGTGTTTTCGAAAAAACCTTGCGTTACAAGGGGCTGCACGGCGTGTTGCTGGCGGGCCTTTATGGCTACGGCTACACGCCCGAGGCCCCCGTGCAGGGCACTCGGGTACTAGAGCAATTTATTAATAACATCGACCTACCCCTCCAAACCACCACCCAGGTAGCCGATAGCGCCAAGCCGGGCCAGCTAAGCTTGGTCCTAACTGGCAAGCTCAACCAAGCTGCGCTGCAGGAAGACGACTTGCGCCGGCTCTTCCGCACCATGGCCGATAACCCACTGCTGAAAGTAAGCTTCACGGCCACTTGCCAGGAGCGCTACGACCTGGAAGCAGCCACCGGCTGGTTGGTGGCCGCCGAACAGCGCCTGCAGGCCGAGGTGCCCGGAGTTTACCGCAATGAGGTTCACCACCAACTCGAACTTGTAGATTAATTTGGTTTATCTGCGCGGCTACTTAGCTCAAGTCGTAGACAGTGCCAAACGGCAGTGCGCAAGGGTAGCTACTAACGATTAGTACTGCCCACCGAGCCGCGGCGCGTGACGCTGGTCAGGTGCAGCTACAACAACGGGAACGAGTTGGCGAGCGTAGCCGATGCCTTGGAGCAAGCGGCTACCTATCAATAGCTAGAGAAACTCCTAGTGCGAGAGACGTTCAGGAACGGCCTCAATTCCTACTTCAAATATGTGGGTGCAGGCCCTAGGCACGCTGCACCCACACGTGGGGCGATGAGGGCATCTATGATTACCAGTTTATGCTGTGAGGGTCTGGAGCACAGTGGCGGCCAACGCAGTGGGGCATGCTACCAAAGGTGTGGCAGAGTGCGAAAAGCTACCACTTCTACCGAAACCTGCTTTTTAAATATTAGGCGCATTGAATGACCATTAGTTGGCGTGCTCAGCAGCATTAACTAGGGTGCAAGGGTGATGTG
>CALMOO010000791.1 GCA_937871705.1 uncultured Hymenobacter sp. | reverse complement strand
GCGACTGGTACGTGGCGCTTGCAGCGGGCGGGCCATCTTCCCGCAGGCGGTTATGGTTGTAGCTGGCTACTAACGCAGTGCTTCCTTGCAGGCGGCCGCGCTGCCAGCTGGCAGTCAAGGTCAGCTCCAGCCCCTGATTGCGGATGGTCGCCTCGTCAAATAAGGTAACTTTGCCCCCGCTAACATCCAGGTAGTCCGGCACGGCTACGTCATTGCTAATCAGGGCGTGGTAGCTGGTGCGCTGGTAAGCTACCAGCTGGCCCGTGAGGTGGCCGCGGTGCTGGCCAACATGCACGCCCGCTTCAAGCTGGTCGGTATGCAGGGGCGATTGAGAACGAATATCCGGGTAAGTGCTGCCAACAAGCTGGGCTGGCCCAAACTGCCCATAGCCTAGCAGCGGCACGCCAGTGCGGGCCGCGCCCAGCCACACGCGAGTGTCGGCGCCCCCCGCGCGGGCCAGCCAGCTAAGCTGAGCATTGGGGTAGTACTGGTTGGCGTCGGTGCCGCGGTAGTGGGCATAGCTCAGGCCTGCCTGCACAGTCAGGGTGCTATCGAAGGTATAGTGCAGGCTGGCCCAGGGCCGGTGCAGGCGCACCTCGCCCCCGCTTTGATAGAAGCCTCCACTATAGGCACTTCCCGGACTAGGGGTAGGCTGATTACCAAAGTAATAATCGGTGCGGGCCAGGAGGTCGGCGGCCTGGTACTGGTAATCTACTTCGGCCCCTACTTCGTGCCGGGCCCCTAGCTGCCGCTGGTAGCGCACCGCCAGCCGGGCCGCCCACTGGCTGGTGCGGTAGCTTTGCGTAGCATAAACCTGGCTAGTAGCCGGCGCCACTATCGGGTATGTATAGAAGGGCGGGGCGCTGCTCTCGGCATCCAATAGCGTGCGCTGAAAGTTGGCGGCGGCCTGCACCGTCAGGTGCGGCAGCGGCTCGTAGTCAGCTGCCAGCTGCGCCAGCAAGCGGCGGGTACGCGGGCTGCGATAAGTGTAGTCGCTAATGGCCAGCGGATTCACGAAGTTATAGTAATTGCCATACTGCGGCAAAAAAGAGCCGTAGCCGCTGTAGTCGCCCTGGGCAGTGCGCACTGGCTGGGTAGGTGGCGCCAACAGCGCGGCAAATGTGCCGCCGCCCATGCCCTGGGTGTAAGGCAGGCGCTGGTCGGTCTGGCCCAGGGCGGCGGTTCCGTGCAGGCGCAGGCGCGCGCCCAGGCGTTGGTCAAGGGCCAGGCGCAAACCCATACGTGTCAAATCGGAGCCGCGCAAGATGCCGCTCTGCTGGCGGTAGTCGGCCCTGAGCAGGTAGGTGGTGTTGGCGTGGCCGCCGTCCAGGCTCAGCTGGTGTTGCTGCAAGCCTGCCGTGCGATAAGCCTCAGCTTGCCAGTCGGTGCCCGCTCCCAGGTTAGGGGTGGGGTAGGGCACCGGGTCGGTAGCGCTGTAGTTGCGCGCAATTTCATTAACCAGCCCGGCGTACTCACTGGCAGGCAGCAAGTCGTAGCGCTGACGCAACTGCTGCACGCCAGCATAAGCAGCATAGCGCACGCGCAAGGGCCGCCCGGCCTGGCCCCGACGCGTACGAATGCTGATAACTCCATTGGCCCCTAGTGGCCCATAGCGCGCCACGGCAGCCGGGCCAGCCAGCACCTCTATGCTTTCGATGGCTTCGGGGGGTAGCAATTGCAGTGGGCTAGCCCCCGCTTCGGCGTACTGGTCAGCCACGCTGGGCTGGTAGGAGTAGGTATTGCTGTTGGCAAGGGGGTAGGGCGGCAAAGGAGCCGTTATGCCGAGGGCCTGGCCGGGTATCAGCTCGTCATTGAGCGCAGGCAGGCCATCAACCACGTACAGCGGCTGGGCATGGCCCAGAGCCACACTAGCCCCCCTGATGCGCACCACATTGCCGCTGCCCGGGCTGCCGTCGTAGGGCGTCACCTGCACGCCGGCCACTGTGCGCAGCTGGTCCTGGCTGGTAAGAAAAGGCCGAACAGGTTGCGCTTGCCCTTGCAGCTGGAAGGTGCCGCTTGGGGTAGGCGCGGCGGCCAGCGAGTCGGGCAAGTCGCCGCGAAACGGCCGTTTCAGCGTGTCGGCTACTGCGGGCGCTCCGGCGCTGGGTGGGGCAGTTTGGGCGGTAGCGGGTAGAGTAAATGGGATTAATAAGAGAGGAAAGTAACGTTGAAGCATCTAATGCGGAATAGGAATTGATGAACGAAGTATGAATAAGTCATAAAGCTACTGCGCCAGCTTATTTCGCCTTATCACGCTCCTTGGTAGTTGGCGCGCTGGCAGCCCCGGGGGCCTCTACCGCCGCTACCTTTGCCTGCCCAACCTGCCCACACCCATGACGCCAGCTATCGCCACCGACTTGCCCTTCGACCGTAAAGAATACTCCACCGACGTACTACTGCGCCTCTACCGCGAGCTGCTGAAACCGCGCCTTATTGAGGAGAAAATGCTGATTTTGCTGCGCCAAGGCAAAGTGAGCAAGTGGTTCTCGGGCATTGGGCAAGAGGCCATTTCTGTGGGTAGCACGTTGGCTCTCAAGCCCGACGAGTACATCCTACCCCTGCACCGCAACCTGGGCGTGTTCACGAGCCGGGGCGTGCCGCTGGGGCAGCTGTTTGCGCAGTGGCAGGGCAAGAAAACGGGCTTCACGAAGGGCCGCGACCGCAGCTTTCACTTCGGTACCAACGAGCACCACATTGTGGGCATGATTTCGCACCTCGGCCCGCAGCTGGCCGTGGCCGACGGCATCGCGCTGGCCGACCTGCTCGACAAAGCGCCCCGCGTAACGCTTACCTACTCGGGCGACGGCGGCGCCAGCGAGGGCGACTTTCACGAGGCACTGAATGTGGCGGCCGTGTGGCAACTGCCCGTCATCTTCCTCATCGAAAATAACGGCTACGGCCTGAGCACGCCTAGCAGCGAGCAATTCCGCGCGAAGTCCTTCATCGACAAAGGCCCCGCCTACGGCATGGAGGCCGTGCAAATCGATGGCAACAACGTGCTTGAAGTGTACCACACCATCAAAACACTGGCCGATGACCTGCGCCAAAACCCGCGCCCGGTGCTGGTAGAGGCCCTAACGTTCCGGATGCGCGGCCACGAAGAAGCCAGCGGCACCAAGTACGTGCCCGCCGAGCTAATGCAGGAGTGGGCTCAGAAAGACCCCGTCGAGCGCTACGAAAAGTGGCTGCTCGCCGAGGGCATTGTCAGCGAAACGGCCCGTGTGCAGATACGCGAAGGCATTAAGAACGAGATAGAAAAAGGCTTGCAAGAAGCCGATGCCGCACCCTTACCCACCGCCAATGCGGCCGAGGAGCTAGCCGATATGTACGCGCCCTTCACCCCCGATGCGTCGTTGGCGCCCGCGGTGGGGGTAGGCCAAGACGAAGAAGCCAAGCGCGAAATCCGGTACATCGACGCCATTTCCGAAGGCTTGCGGCAGAGCATGGAGCGCTACCCCGAGCTGGTGCTCATGGGCCAAGACATCGCCGAGTACGGCGGCGTGTTCAAAATCACGGAGGGCTTCGTGGCCGAGTTTGGCAAGGGGCGCGTGCGCAATACGCCGCTCTGCGAGTCGGCTATTGTGGGCGCGGGCCTGGGTCTCAGCATTCGGGGCAAGAAGGCGATGGTCGAGATGCAGTTTGCCGACTTCGTAACCTGCGGCTTCAATCAGATAGTGAATAACTTGGCCAAAAGCCACTACCGCTGGGGCCAAAACGCCGACGTGGTGGTGCGCATGCCCACCGGCGCTGGCACCGCCGCGGGCCCCTTCCACTCCCAGAGCAACGAGGCGTGGTTTACGCACGTGCCCGGCCTGAAAGTGGTGTACCCCAGCAACCCACACGATGCCAAAGGCCTGCTGTGCGCCGCCTTCGAAGACCCCAACCCGGTGATGTATTTCGAGCACAAGCTGCTCTACCGCTCGCTGACCGGACCGGTGCCGGCCGCCTACTACACTACCCCCATTGGGCAGGCCATCTTGGCCGCCGAGGGTAGCGACCTAAGCATCATCACCTACGGCCTGGGCGTGCATTGGGCCCTGGCAGCTTGCAAAGAGTTGAACATTAATGCTGATATTCTCGACTTGCGCACGCTGCTCCCCTGGGATACCGAGGCCGTGGCCCGCACCACCCGCAAAACCGGCCGCGTCCTCATCCTGCACGAAGACACGCTGACCGGTGGCCTGGGCGGCGAAATCGCGGCCTGGCTGGCCGAGCACTGCTTCAGTAGCCTCGATGCGCCGGTGCGCCGCGTGGCCTCGCTCGATACGGCGGTGCCATTTGCGCCGGCGCTGGAGGCCAACTTTTTGCCGCAGCAGCGGCTGCATGAGCAGCTGCGGGCCCTGCGCGATTATTAATTGCTATAGCCCTGTTTTAGTCCGGGTTGCGTACCTTCCAACGCACATTTATGCTTATTTCGGTGAAGTCATTTTTACGTATAGTATTCCCTGTGCTGCTGGGGCTGCTGGCCAGCTGCACGGTTTATGATAACATTTTCCATCCGTATCGGCTGCCCTCGCCGCCCATGAGCAAGGAGGCCAAGGCCAAAGCC
>CALMOO010000790.1 GCA_937871705.1 uncultured Hymenobacter sp. | reverse complement strand
GTTCACCTTGTCGAGCAGTGCCGCCACCGCCGAGCGCAGCACACTGTCCGTATCCAGCTCCACCTCAAGCGACGCGGGCAGCCCCAACTCCCGCGTAAATGCCGTCACGATGCGCTGCACAAACGAGTCAATCGTGCTCACCGCAAAGTCGGCGTAGTGGTACAGCACCAGCCGAAACGTGGCCGCCGCCCGCCGCCGCACCTCCCGCTGCCACTCGGGGGGGGTAGTGAGGTGCGGCGGAAACTGCTGCTCCTGCGCCAGCTCAGCCGCCACTTCCGCTAGCAAAGCATCGGCCTTGTCGTCAGCCTCTTGCGCAAAGCGCCGCAGTGCCCCCACAATGCGCTCCTTCATCTCACCCGCTGCGTCGTTGGTGAAGGTAATCGCCAGAATATTCTTGAAATAGCTCGGGTTGAAGCTGCGCTCGCCCGTAGGGTCGGCTGGCTGGGGGTAGCCCAGCGCCAGCTTGAGGTATTCTTTCGTTAATTGGTACGTCTTGCCGGAGCCGGCCGAGGCGGAATAGATGCGGAAAGGGGCAGGCATTATTTACTTTAAATAGAATCAATAAATCTTCAATATGTCTTGTCTAGGCGTCTTATTTTCAATCGACCAAACTACCGTAGATTTTATCGAACAACTTTCAACCGAAGAGGAGCGCATTAATTACATTAAGGAAGTTATTGAAGAAGAATACTTCAAAAATCAACCTCAATGGGTTGCCGAATTAGATAAGGCGTGGGACGCTTTGCACAGAAGTTTGACAGATGGTCAATTAGCTTGGGATAATGGTGAATATCCTTTCAACCATGTAATATTTGGTGGTAAGCTCTTATGCGCAAATGGAGATTATATAATTGTTCTGAAATCAAAGGACCAGGTTGCTGAAATAGCGAAAGCTGTAAATCAGTTAACTAAGAGGAGCTTTCGCACAAGGTATTTTATGCTTGATGCTGAAGAATACGATGGCGAAGTAGGCGAGGAGGATTTTGAGTATACTTGGCAGTGGTTTGAGGATAGCAAATCCTTTTGGCAAAAAGCCGCCGACGAAAAGCGTAGTGTGTTATTTACTGTTGACCAGTAGGCATCAATCGCTCCATCATTTCCCCCGGCACCCGCACCGGCCGCCCACTCCCCGCATCTAGCAGCACCCACTGCGTCTCGGCGGCGCACAGGAGCTGCCCATCGGCCACGCGTTCGATGCGGGTCATGCGCTTCGAACTGGCACCTTTTACATCGGCTACCCAGGTGCTGGCGCGCAGCTTGTCGCCCGCGTAGGCCGAGCGCAGGTAGCGCACATGGTGCTCCTGCACTACCCACACGTGGGGGGGTAGGGCCTCGGTGGGTGGGTAGAAATGATGCCAATGCGCGGCGGCTACCTCCTGCACCCAGCGCACGTAGGCCACGTTGTTAGCGTGGCCGAGCTGGTCGATGTCCGACTCGGCCACGCTAAAGACGTGGTTAAAAGCATGATTAGGCGCCAAAGGAGTGTCCATAAGTTTTTTTATAAGCTGACGAAGTTCGGAAATTCTGTCTATCTTTGGCGCAACTCAAGGAATTGAGGTGCTGTTCCGGTCCGCACAGGTTGTTCGCATCCGAGGTCCCTCCAGCTTGCCCATTGCCTTGACGACACACAAATTTTTTTTATTATGCCGACCGGAACGGTAAAATTCTTCAATGAGACCAAAGGCTTTGGTTTCATCAAAAACGACGAAACGGGCGAAGATATCTTCGTTCACGTCACGGACCTCGTAGATGCCAAGTCGCTGCGCGAGAAAGACAAAGTTCAGTACGAAGAAGCCCAAGGCCGCAAAGGCCCGAACGCTGTGAAAGTAGCGTTGCTCTAAGGCAACGGCACTTTAAAGTGCTACTAAAGGTGCGTTTCCGATAAGGAAGCGCACCTTTTTTGTTTTAGTGTGGTTGATATTATGGCGAGTGTAGCCGTTTGGTTTGGCTGCACCCGACAACCGCATCAGTACGATTTTTATATAGCTTCATTAGCTATTTCGCTAAAAAATCCGTACCTTTGCACCCGCATTTGAGAACGGCCCCATTGAGTGGCCGGGGTAGCCCAGAGTTAGGAAGTTGGCTGCCGAGTATTTCCCGTTTAGTTCGGTCG
>CALMOO010000789.1:6654-8184 GCA_937871705.1 uncultured Hymenobacter sp. | reverse complement strand
GGCCGGGCTCTGCGGCGGCGGCAGCCAGGCATTGGACTAGTGGCAGTGGGGGTAGGGGCCACCATTCTGGTGCAGGTGTTTGCGTCTTACGATGTGTTTCACCTGTGGCACGTCAAGTACACCCTGGCCCACATGCTGGTCATTCAGCTGGGCTTTCTGCTGCTGCCGGTGTGCATGTCGGTGTACCTGGCCCGCGACTTTGCCAATACCCGCCGCGACCTGGAAGCGCAGCTGCGGCAAGTAGAGCAGCTTTCGGAGCTGGTGAGCGCCCAAAACGAGCGCCTCGAAGCCACCGTGCAGGCCCGCACCGAAGAAATCAGCCACCAAAACCACACCCTGGCAGCTCAGCGCGACGAGATAGCCTCGCAGGCCGACCGCCTGCGGGCGCTGGACCAGGAAAAGACGCGCTTCTTCACCAACATCACCCACGAGTTTCGCACGCCGCTTACCCTCATGCTGGGCCCCGCTGCCCAGATTGCCGCCGACACCCGCGAGCCCGCCACCCGCCAGCAGGCCGAACTGGTGCAGCGCAACGCCCAGCGCCTGCTGCATCTCATCAACCAGCTGCTCGACCTGAGCCGCCTCGAAGCCGGCCAGCAAGCGCTAACCCCCACGCCCGGCGACGCGGTGAGCTTCGTGCGCGGGCTCGTTGGCTCGTTCGAGTCGCTGGCTCAGCAGCGCGGTATTCGGTATTCGTTTGAAGCCGACCGGCCGGCCGTATACGCTGCTTTCGACGCCGACAAGCTAGAAAAAGTAGTGGGTAACCTGCTCTCCAATGCATTCAAGTTCACGCCCAGCGCGGGCGAAGTGGCGGTGAGCCTGCACTGGGCCGACGCCGATACCGACGGCTCCCCGGCCAGGCTGGAGCTGGAAGTGCGCGACACCGGCCGCGGCATTGCCGCGGCGCAGCTGCCGCACGTGTTCGACCGCTTTTACCAGGCCGATGCCTCCGACACCCGCGAGCACGAAGGCACTGGCATCGGTCTGGCCCTCACCAAGGAGCTGGTGGAATTGCACGGCGGCACTATCGAGCTGCAAAGTGAGCCGGGCCGCGGCACCACCGCCACCGTGCGCCTACCCCTGCAACCCGCGCCACCGCCAACAGCACCAGCTGGTGCAGCGCCCGTAGTCCCTACCCCCCTTGCCGAGGCTTTGGGCCCCGAGCGGGGGGAGGGCTGCCGCCCGAGCCCGCCCTGCTGGCGCCGCCGCCCGAAGCGCCGCTGGTGCTCGTAATTGAAGATAATGCCGATGTGCGCGCCTACCTGCGCAGCGTGCTGGCCCCCACCTACCAGCTGCTCGAAGCCGAGCACGGCGAAGCCGGCGTGGCCCTGGCCCGCGAGCACCTGCCCGACCTCGTACTCACCGACGCCATGATGCCGCGCCTCGACGGCTACGGCGTGTGCCGGGCCCTCAAGCTCGACGAGCGCACCAGCCACATTCCCATTGTGCTGCTCACGGCCAAGGCCGACTTGCCCAGCCGGCTTCAGGGCCTCGACATCGGGGCTGATGCCTACCTCACCAAGCCCTTTC
>CALMOO010000789.1:0-6644 GCA_937871705.1 uncultured Hymenobacter sp. | reverse complement strand
TTCAGCGCGAGGAGCTGCTGGCTCAGCTGCGCAACCTCATCCACGGCCGCCAGCAGCTGCAAGAGGCTTACCGCCGCACCGTGGTCGAAGCGCCACCGCCCGGCCCGCCGACGCTGGAGGAAGCCTTTCTGGCGCGGGTGCAGCAAGCCGTAGAGCAGTCCTTGGACGATGAAACCCTGGACGTAGAAACCCTGGCCCGCACGCTGGCCCTGAGCCGCACCCAGCTGCACCGCAAGCTCAAGGCCCTCATTGGCCTGGCCCCTGGCGACTTCATCCGCCTCCTGCGCCTGGAGCGGGCCCACTCGCTGCTGGCCGGTGGCGCGGCCACCGTGGCCGAGGTAGCCTACCAAGTCGGCTATGGCAACCCGGCCAACTTTTCTACCAGCTTCTCGCGCCACTTCGGCTACGCCCCCAGCGAGGCGCGCCGCGCTGCCGTGCCGGGATATGCCCGCACTTAGCGCAGGGGTAGGAAACCGAGTTGCCTCCTGGCGGTGATGGTAGCCAGGATGAATGGCCGATAAAAAATAATACTGTTGTTAACCAGTAACTTAGCTCATTGTACGATTTATTTCGTACTTTGCAATTGCATCTACGAAGTCTCTCGTATAACCTTTGTTCTACGAAATGCTTCGTATGAAACTTTTTTCTCCTTACTCATGCCCAAAGCGCCCCCTAAACCTACGGATTCCGAGCTGGAAATCTTGCACGTGCTGTGGCAGCACGGCCCGGCCACGGTTCGCACCGTCAACGAGCAGCTTGGCCAGCAACGCGAAATTGGCTACACCACTACCTTGAAAATCATGCAGCTAATGCTTGAAAAAGGCCTGGTGCAGCGCGACGATGAAGGCCGCAGCCATATCTACCGGGCGGCGGTGCGCGAGCAGGATACGCAGGGGCTGCTACTCGACCGCTTCGTGGAAGCCACCTTCGGCGGCTCGGCCCTGAAGCTGGTGATGCAGGCCCTGGGCCACCGCCGCACCTCGCCCGACGAGCTGGCCCAGATTCGGCGCTTGCTCAATGACATTGAAATTCAGAACGCTAACTCTTCAACCCCTACTCCCAATGACGACGCTCCCGCTGCTTGAGAACTGGTTGTCGCCCGCGCTGGTGCGGGCGGTGGGCTACACACTGCTGCATTCGCTGTGGCAGGGCGCCGTGCTGGCGGGGGTGCTGGCCGCGGCGCTGCCACTGCTGCGCCGGCACCGCGCCGAGGTGCGCTACGCCACGGCGGCGGGCGCGCTGGCCAGCCTGCTGCTGCTAGTGGGGCTCACGTTTGGGTTTTACTACCCGGCCAAGCTGGCGCCGACTCAGGTTGCGGCCAAATCCGAGCTGACGCAGCCTACTCTTCGTGTAGCTACTGAGCTGGGCCTGAGTTCGTCGGCTACGCAGCCAGTAGCGGCTGCCACTAGGGCTACTAAGTCGGTGGCCCTTTCTTGGTTGCCAGCCAGCCGCGCTAAAATAGAGCCCTACTTGTCAGTGGTGGTAGCCGGCTGGCTACTGGGCCTGCTGCTCATGAGCGGGCGGCTGCTCGGCGGCTTGGTATATGCTAACCGCTTGCGACGCAGCGGCGCGCAGGCGTTGGGTGCCGAGTGGCAGCAGCGGCTGGCGGTGCTGGCGCGGCGGGCTGGCTTGCGCCGGGCAGTGGCGCTGCTCGAGTCGGCGCGGGTGGCGGGGCCGCTGGTGCTGGGGCATTTGCGCCCGGCCATTTTGCTGCCCCTCGGGGCGGTGGCGGGCCTGAGCCCAGCCTTGCTGGAAGCGCTGCTGGCGCACGAGCTGGCGCATATTGTGCGCCGCGACTACCTGCTCAACCTTGGGCTGGCCGTGGCCGAAGTGCTGTTTTTCTACCACCCGGCGGTGTGGTTTATGGCCGCCTGCCTGCGCGCCGAGCGCGAAAACTGCTGCGACGACCAGGCTGCGGCCCTCT
Organism: uncultured Hymenobacter sp.; assembly: GCA_937871705.1. Classification (GTDB taxonomy): domain Bacteria; phylum Bacteroidota; class Bacteroidia; order Cytophagales; family Hymenobacteraceae; genus Hymenobacter. The sequence continues at coordinate 4,720 of CALMOO010000789.1, read as the reverse complement.
GCGGCGGCGACCGCCTGCGGGTGGCTCGCGCCCTGGCGGCCTTGGCCGAGCTAGAGGCTAGCCCCGCTGCTATGCCGCGCCTGGCGCTGGCTGCGGCTGGGGTGGGGGGTAGGGGCTCGCTGCTGGCGCGGGTGCGCCGGCTGGCACTGGCCCGGCCTAGTGCGCCCACCCTGGGCGAAGGCTTGCTGGCCGGGCTGCTGGCCGGGCTGCTGGCCGGGCTGGGGCTGCTGGGCCTGGGCACGGGCGTGGCGCTGGCGGCTCCAGCCGGTAGCCTCTTATTACAAGAAAAGAAAGTAGTGCAGACAGCGCAGCGGGCTCTTGGCAGCCTGACCAATACGGCGCGCAAGCCCTTCGCGGCCGGGTCACCAACCGACGTAGCCAGCCAGGCCGAAGTAAACTCCGAGCCCCGGCTACTGCTAGAGCCGCGAGTGCGGATACATGCGCCGGCCCAAACCTATCCGCCTCCTCGTCGGGGCGGCGCCAGCACGGTAGTTATCGAGAAAGACAAAAAGGGCCGCGTAGTAAGTATGTCGGTAGATGGCCAGCCGGTAGAAACGGCCACCGACAAACGCGGCAAAAAAGCCAAGCCCGGCAAGGCCGCCCAAACGGTGGAAATAGTGCAGGTGCCTACCCCCATTGAGCGGCCCGAGCGCATGGAGTGGCTGGATGGGCCCGATAATCAATCATTTCGGTTGAATTTCAACTTGGATGGCATCGGGTCTAAAGTGGCCAGGGAAACCCGGCGAGGCCTCACCAATGCCCTGCGCGACCCAAACCTAACTGCGCACGACCGCCGCGAAATAGAGCGCACGCTCCGCAAGCTGAAGCCAGATGTGCACATTGACGTGCAAGCTTCGGTCGAAAGCGACCCCAAGGTGCAAGCCCACGTGTACCGCTACGACCTGCGCGGCTTAGCTGACATGAGCGACGCCGCCCGCCAGGCTGAGCGCGATGCTCGCCAAGCTGAGCGTGACGCCCGCCAAGCCGACCACGATGCCGAGCAGGCTGACCGCGCTGGTGACCAAGACGACCAGGATGGCCCTAGCCCCGATGCGGCGGCTCGCCGGGCCGAGCTGCGCGCCCGCATTGCTGCCGCCGAAGCCGAGCTGCGCGCCCTCGATGGCACATCGGGCCGGGGCTCGGTGCGCCCGCCACGGCCACCTCGTCCGCCCCGTGCTCCGCAGGCACCGCCAGCGCCGATGGCAGAGTTTGCGCCAATCGCGCCAGTCGCCCCAATCGCTCCGCAGGCGCCTACCCCCCCCGCACCGCCCGCCGCGCCCAACCCCGCCCGGCTGCGCGAAGCCCTGCGGCAGGATGGCCTGATTAAAGACGAAAAGCACTTTACATTTCAGCTCAATGACGAGGGCGGCCGCGTGGATGGCAAAGAGCTTACCCCGGCGCAAGCGGCCAAATACCGCGAGTTGCTGAACCAGCCCAAGAAAAAAGGCAAGGGCAGCAAATCGAACTACAGTATTTCGGTAGACGAAAACTAAGCGCTTGATTGTAGGCGCTTTACAAAGCGGGCTGGTCTTCTGGAAAACAGATGGCCAGCCCGCTTTTGCGTGGGCTGGCCTGCCGGCCCTGGTGCTTTTTGAAAATAGTTGTAACCTCGCTGTAACGTATGACTACGCCGCCGGTACTCCCTGCAAAACCTACTGCCAACGACCCTTTTTCTGCCGCCCGTATGCCTGCTACTGCCACGCTGCTCAGCGATGAAGCCTTGATGGAACGGGTGCGGGCCAACGAGCTGGACTGCCTCACCGGGCTATTTGAACGCTACCAGGCGCCGCTCTTTGGCTTCCTGGCCCGGCTAGCCAACGGCGACCGCGAGGTAGCCCAGGACCTGACCCAAAACGTGTTTGTGCGGGTGCTGCGCTACCGCGCCAGCTACCAGCCCGGGCAGCCGTTTCGGGCCTGGGTCTACCAAATGGCCCGCCACGTGTGGGCCGACCACTACCAGCGCCAGCGCCCCACGGCCGACCTGGAAGAAGTAGAGCACACCGCTGCCCACGGCCGTGCCGCCCAGGCCCAGCGTGCTGCCACCGACCAGCACCAGGGCCTGCACGAAGCCCTGGCCCTGCTACCCCCCGCCCAGCGCGAGGTGCTGGTGCTGCACCGCTTCGAAGGCTTCGACTACGCCGAAATCGGCGAGCAGCTCGGCTGCTCGGCCGGCGCGGCCCGGGTGAAAGCCCACCGGGCGCTCGACGCGCTACGTAAGATTTACTTGAGTTAACGCATTGATTAAAAGGAATTTATAATTCACAGTTCATAAGCTAAGCTAAAATGTCCTCCGCCGCTACTACTCTTCCTCCCACCGACCCAGCCTGCGCCGAGCTGCGGCTCTGGCTGCCCGAGCTGGCCGATGGCCAGCCGCTGCCGCCCGAGGCGGCGCACCTGGCCGCGCACCTGCCGGCTTGCCCCGCCTGCCAGGCCGAGCTGGCCGAGCTGCGCCGCCTCTTCAACGACCTCGACGCTCTGCCCGCCGAAGTGCCGCCGCTGGCGCTGCGTGATGATTTTCTGGTCATGCTGAACGAGGAGAAGGCGAAGCTGGACGCGGCTTCGCCCAGTGGCTTGGCTGGCCTGCGCGCCGAACGCGGCGGCCAGCCTTTAGAAGCCACTTCAAAGCAGGAACTAACAGCTAACAGCCAGCAGCTAAAAGCTACGAACCAGCAGTGGCTGCGCATCGCGGCCAGCGTAGCGCTGGTGGCAATTGGCGCGGTGCTGGGCCTGCTGCTGCGCGGCGGCCAGCCGGCCACCCCGGTGGCAAGCGCGCCGACGCCGTCGCCGGCCGTGACGCTCTCGACACAGCTTGCGGCGGCGCGGCAGCAGCCCGCCACGGCCAGCCAGCGCTTGCAGCTGGTGAGCCAGGCCCCGGCCGCCGTGCTAGAGCCCAACGACCCCGTCGTGCTAACCCTGATTCATACCCTTGATGTCGACCCCAACCCTAACGTCCGCATTGCGGCTTGCGAAGCGCTGTTTCGCCTGCGGGCCGACCCCCGCGTGGGCCCGGCACTGGTGGAGGCCCTACCCCTCCAAACCGACCCCAACGTGCAGATTACCCTTATCGAAACCCTGGTGACGCTGCGCGAAAAGCGCGCCGTGCCCCAGCTCGAAGAATTGGCTCGCCAGCCCCAGGCGTTGCCCGCCGTGCGCCAGCAGGCCGAAAGCGGCCTGGGTCAATTGATTTGATTAATTGCTTAACCAATAGCTAGCTATAGAATGGAGTGGCACTCCGTTTTGTGGAAGCCCACCGCGAATGTTTCGGCTGGAGGTGGGCGGCGGAGTGCCACTCTGTCTTTACCAGATTGCCGATTTTCTCCCTCCTTCTTGCTACTCTACTCTTTATCATGAAAAATTATTTGCTGCTCGCGCCCCTAGCGCTGTTATTAGCTCTCCCTGGCCAGCTTCGAGCTCAAGAATTCCGACAGAAATTTAATAGCCCTCAAAATCGTAAAGTGGTGCTCGACATGCGCGGCAGCGACGTGACGGTGGAGGGCTACGACGGCGACGAGCTGCTGATTCGCGGCACGGGCCACTACGAAGCGCCGCCCGCGCTGGCTACCGGCCTGCGGCCCATCTACAGCGGCGGTGCCAACGACAATACCCGCCTGGGCTTATCCGTGACGCAGGCCGGCGACAACACCATCCGCGTAACCGGTATGTCGCACAGCGACGGGCACTACACCGTGCAGCTGCCGCGGCAAACCAACCTCTCCTTTGACCAAACGAGCTGGGGCGGCTCCGATGACCTAACCATCCGCGACCTGGCCGGGCGCATCGAAGTCAGCCTGAAATCAGGGGACTTGCGCTTGCTGAACGTGAGTGGCCCGGTGGTGGCCAACACTATCAGCGGCGACATCAAGGTGCAGTTTAGCGGCACGCCCAGCCAGCCCAGCGCCGTAACGTCGGTGAGTGGCGACGTGGACGTGAGCCTACCCCCCGCGGCTAAGGTCAGCCTGTCGATGCGCTCCATCTCGGGCGAAATTTATACGGACTTCGACCTCAACCTGGGTGGCGGGAGCGGCTTGCGCCACGTGGGCGGCCAAACGGTAGAAGGCCGAGCCAATGGCGGCGGCACTTCCTTTTCGCTCAAAACCATCAGCGGCGACATCTACGTGCGCAAGTCGAAGTAAGTATTCAGTAAATTAAGCGGCCACTGGCATGATTACTACCCGATTACTCGTTCTCAGCTGGGTGCTTACTTTGTCGCTGGGCAAGGCGGTAGGGCAGGAGCGCACGGCCGCGCCTGCCGCTACCAAAGCGCGGCTCGATACGCTGGTGCAGCGGCTGGGTACCGCGTTTATGAAGCAACCAGCACGGGTAGGCTTGTCAATTGGTATCATCCAGAATGGCCAGGTATACTTCTATAACTTTGGCAGCACCGAAAAAGGCAAGAGCCAGCTGCCAACGTCGCAGACGGTGTACGAAATTGGGTCTGTTAGCAAGACGTTTACCAGCTTGCTCTTGGCCCATGCGGTGCTGGAAAAGCGCGTAAGCCTGGCTTACCGCGGCCAACCAATCAAGCTGGTGCATTTGGCCAACACGACCTCGCGGCTGCCGGATAATTTGCCCTTAAACCAAGTACGGCCAGCCGACCCCGATTCGGCGGTGGCAAGGGCGGTGAAAACGTTGCGGGGCTACACGAAGCAAAAATTCTACGAAGACCTCCATCAAGCTCAACTGGACACGATTCCGGGCCTGCTACCCCGCCATTCCAACG
>CALMOO010000788.1 GCA_937871705.1 uncultured Hymenobacter sp. | reverse complement strand
ACCCTACCCTGCTCGTAGTGGATGGGTTGCGGCTTCGACAAGTGCGCGCATCGCGCGCTAATGAGGTGGCGGTCGGGGTGGCTGGTCTTGAGCTTCTGCTGGAAGTAGTTCTCGACTACGTTGAGGGGGTAGCCCGGCCAAAACTCTCCATCCGGGAGGATGTCTAGGCCGTCGCGGTTGCCCGCGATGCCGGCAAACTTCTCCACGTAGCTGTACCAGGGTGCTAGGTCGTCGTAGCGAATGGGCCAGTCCACGGCAAAGCCATCGCGGGCCGGTCCCTCAAAATCGAACGGGCTCCAGCGCTGCGTCTGGCGAGCCCAGAGGAGCGACTTGCCGCCCACCTGATAGCCCCGAATCCAGTCAAAGGGCTTTTCCTGCACGTATGGATGCTCGTTGTCCTTCACTACAAAGTGCTGGGCATCTTCCTTGAAGACGTAGCAGCGGCTCGCGATAGGGTTAGCCTCCTGCACGTCAAGCGGAATCTTGCCGTTATGCGGAAAATCCCACGGAAACAGGTTGGTCGTGGGGTAGTCCTTGTTGTGCACCACGTTGCGGCCCCGCTCCACCATCAGGGTCTTGAATCCCTTGCCGGTAAACTCCTTAGCGGCCCACCCCCCGCTCATGCCCGAGCCAATCACAATGGCATCGAAGGTGCGCGCTTTCACGCTGTCGATATTCAGATTAGCCATTGTGTGGGTTAGCCGATTTTAATTTGTTTGCGGGGAAATAGCCGTTGTAGCGGCCGGGCACCAGCTCATATACCACCACATTGGTCATAAAAAACTTGCTGTTCGTGTAGCCATCCACCGTCAACTGCCGGGTTGTTTTGTAGAAGCTGATGAGTTCGGGCAGGCAGTCTTTCTGCTGGTCCAGGCGTTGCATCAAAGCCAGCCGTTGCGGGGCGCTGGCTTCCACAAACGACTTCTCGTACTGCTTTTGGCTGGCATCTTCCAGCTGCTTTATCCCCGTCAGGAAGTTTTCCTGCTCCTGTTTCGGCGTGCAGTCATCCAGCATTTTCAGCACGTAGCGGTGCAGGCTCAGGTCTTTGGCGCCCGGCGTATCCGTTTTGGGAATAATGATTTCGCATACTTCGGCGAGCATCTTTTCCTGGCTGGCGCTCACGTCCAGGTGCTTGAGTGAGATGGAGGCCTTCGCCTCTTTCGCCTGTCGTAGGCAGCTGGGCAGTACTGCGGCCGCCCCCGCCAGCAAGGCAAGGTTCTTAACAACTAAACGCCGATTCATCGGAAATAGAGTAGGGAGGGAATTTGTGCTGTAATATACAGGCTTTTCGCCAAAGGCTCTACATCTACCCTGTAATAATGCTAATTCGATTTAGCAACCCGGCAAAACCACTTATTAGCAACAATACTTTCCGGCCGCAAGCGATGGGCGCAGTTATCTCAATAAGAGAGCTTTCGCAGGTAGTCTATATTACGTTTGGCGCTATCGAGGGGGGTAGTACTGTACTCTTCCTGCTCCACAAAGAAATACTTCATGCCCGATTTTTTGGCATTCTGCAGTAGCTGCACCACGTTGACGCGGCCCGTGCCCAGCTCCGTACTCACGGCTTTGTCCTTCTGCATATCCTTCAAGTGCCACAGCGGAAAGCGGCCAGGATAGCGGCTGAAATACTGCAATGGGTCTTGCCCCGTGGCTACTACCCACCCCAGGTCCAGCTCCATGTGCACGAGGCTAGGGTCGGTTTTGTCGAGCAATACATCGTACAATACCTGCCCGTTGTCCTTGTCAAACTCATACTCGTGGTTGTGGTAGCCAAACAGCAGATTAGCTTTCTTACAAGCTTCCGCCGACTTGTTGAATACCTCCGCCACCCGCTGGTAGTTGCTCACCGTCTGGCCCGTGCCGGGCAGGGTAGAGCATATCAGGTACTGCTGGCCCGTTTCGGCGGCCTCATCCACGGTTTTTTGCCAACTCTCATCAATTTGCACGTGGCTACTGCGTAGTGTCAGGCCCAGGTCGTGCGTTACTTGTTTTATTTCTTTGGCGCTCAGGCCGTAGTAATGACCTTTGGCGCTACTGGCCGATTCTATTTCCTTATAGCCTAGCTGCGCCAAGCGCGCCAGCGTGCCCTTGGCATCCTGCAGCATTTCGGCCCTGACGGTGTATAGCTGAATGCCAGCGTTCTGCACACGAGCAGCTTGGCTGAGATAAGGCGCAAGGACAGCACCCGCCGCAAGGGTGCTCATGGAGGTCAGGAAATTTCGACGGGTGGGCATGAAGGAGCGCTTTTAAAGTTGGTTCAGCAAGCTGCCAAGAGCCTGCTTGCTGCGGCAAGATAGAGCAGCGCCTGAGCTACCAGTGCCGCGCCGGAACCAATGCGCATAAAAAAAGCCCTCTGCCAGTAGCAGAGGGCTTTCCAACCAAAACACCTTAAAAACTATTCTTTCACGCTGATACAAACAGCAGGAAAGCCAAATAATTCCCAGGTGAAGTCAATTTTCATGCTTTTTCAAGCAAGGCGTTTACTATCAAATTTTTACACTATACATCCAGCTTAGCGTATTTAGCATTCTGCTCGATGAAGTCGCGACGCGGGGCAACTTCGTCGCCCATCAGCATCGAGAACAAATGGTCGGCTTCGGCTGCCGAATCTACGGTTACCTGCTTCAGCGTGCGGGTTGCGGGCTGCATGGTGGTGGTCCAGAGCTGTTCGGCGTTCATTTCACCAAGACCTTTGTAGCGCTGCACATTCACGGTTTCAGGCTTGCCGCGGCCCAGTTCTTCAGTAGCAGCGGCGCGGTCGTCCTCGGTCCAGCAGTAGCGCTCTTCCTTGC
>CALMOO010000787.1:682-5899 GCA_937871705.1 uncultured Hymenobacter sp. | reverse complement strand
ACATTAAGCCCCGGAATCTGGGGTGGAAGCCACCCTGCAGAAGACACAGCGCTAGGTATCAGGCCAGCGACCAGCTAACCACGCGCCTATTTTCCCGTAGCTTGTGGCGCCAACCTGCTGCTGGGTTGAGCTGATGGTCTGGTATGGCTTCCTTTTATGCCGAGCTGCAAGTTACTGGCTCCACTTACCCGGTGCGACTCTGCACCTATGAGTTTACGCAGGCTACCAGTGAGCGGGGGCGGGTAGTAGCCAAGGTACGCCACGGCCTGGTGCACCTGACGCTGGACGTGCCGGACGATGACCAGCTGCTGGATTGGGCCCACACGCCCTTTAAGCCGCTGGCCGGGCGGGTTATCTTCTATGATGCCAAGGGTGGCCCAGCGCTAGAAACGCTGGCCTGGGAAGAGGGCCAGTGCGTAGGCTACCAGGAGGAGTTTGCTAGTGGGGACCAGAACCAGGGAGCCTATGTGTGCTACCTGACCATCGCCGCCCCCAAGCTCACGATGCAGCCCGGCGGGCCGGCGGCTTACGTGGGCCCGGCCGCTGGCGAGCACGGCAGCCCTCAGCAAGCCTTGTTGAATCCGTTCCCGCTGGTCGTATCTCCGGCTACGCCGCCGATGGAGGAACTCGTGCTACCCACCGTGGAGGAAGTGGCGGCGGCCGTGGGCGAGAAGGCGCTGGAAGGGCTAGCGGCCGCGGCTTCAGCTGCCGCCTTACCCATTGCCCTGACACTTGCGCTAATACTAGGCAGTAGCACGCCGGCCCAGGCACCTGGTATTCCGCAGCCGCACTTGCCGCCGGTGGACCCAAATCTGCTGCGCTTGAACACGCTAGCCACTAAGCACGCGGCGGGCACACTTACGTCGGAGGAGGAAGCGGAACTGATTGGCCTGCTGGCCAAGGTCAAGGGCATTCATGTGCAGAAGCTGACGGACCTAAAAACGGTCAGCGCTGACTTTGTGGGCAAAGTGCCGATGGAGGAAAGCGACTTGGGGCGCATGGCCCTGAAGCACCGCATCGAAAATGGAATTTGGCACGATGGCAACATTGCGGTGTTCGAGTACGAAGATAACCAAGGTAGCCTACAGCATCTAGTGCAGGGAACGCTTCCTACAACGAGAAAGCACGCGGAGCGCTTAGCTTTAGAAAAGTTGAAAGCTGACGGCATTCCGAGCGAGAACGTGAAACGTATCTACTCCGAGCTTGAACCGTGCGAGGTCGGCAGCGGCGGCTTACGTGGAGAGGGCTGTAAGGCAATGATAAACAACAATTTCCCTGCTGCCAAAGTTACTTACAGCTACGAGTACAAAGGTGGATATGCGGATACCAAGCTTGGGCGCCAAGCTTCCATAGAACAACGTGCCGCTGACCTTGCTAAATACAAAAAACTGCTACCATGACGCCGCTTGAAACCGCTCCGCAACCTCAAATCCCCTTAGTGCTAATGCAGTCAAACCCAGACGTTGACAGCAGACTAACGGCTAAGACGTTGCAGTATTTGCACACCGTAGGCTTGCCCATCAGCGACGAACTAGGCTTTGACTTCACTGGTCAAATGGTTCTGCTAGCCGACGGGGTAGTGCGTCTGGTATCTAGCCAAAAAGGGCGAGAGGTCTGCCTGGACCTTGAACAGAACGAAATCATCCGCTGGGAAGACGAGGTCGAACAGGGCTTTATTAATAGTAGTGCGGAGCAGTTTGCGCAATCCGTACAGGCGTTTGAGCACTATCTGGAGCATATTCAGGGCAAACAAGTATTTGGACCATTCTACGATAATAGCGACTCTACTAAGAATCGGGCAGCTTACGCCAATGCTTTGGCGGATAAGCTACGGGCAATAGACCCGGCCGTGTTCGAGAGAGGCTATTATTGGCCCGCCTTCATTGAGGAAATCGAGAACGGCTTGTAGTGGGCGGGCCAGCGCTGCAGTTACTAGCATTTTCGTGATGACGCCTACGCATGGAATCAAAGCTGTTTCTTCGAAATTACTTAGCTAGCCATGCAACTAACCAGCCGACAATTTCGCAAAAATCTATTAGCCGCTATAGTGCAAGTAGCACCTGTATAGACAGGACTCCACTGCGAAAATGTTATCTATTGTCGAACCGCATGGAAAGCTGCGAGAAATGGTAAGCTAAGCAAATGTCAATCGCGTTGACCATTGAGAAGGTAGAAGGAGAAGAAATTGGCCGTGAAGTACCAATTTCTTCTAATGCCACTTACATCACGTATTGGGAGCCGGTCATCACGAAAGAAGGCCTTCCCTGGCTGCAAGTCCTCTTGTCACCAGGCTTCGACATCACGGAGGAATATTTACCCGAGGTACTGGCCGAAGTGCGCGCGTTGAAAGCTGCCGTAGCGCGGTACTACGCGCCGGATAGTACTGCCTACCAGCATATGGAGGAACATCTGACACGACTAGTCGCCGAACTGGAAGCTTTAGAGGGCAAAAAAGTAGCGCTTTTCTTTGGCTAATTCAGTATTACTTACAAGGGGCCCTTCTACTTGCTGTAAAGTAGCCATGACTACTATAGACTCTTTGAAAGCAACACTGCATCAGCTTGGCAAAGCTCAAAACGAGCGATTTGATGCACAGCAATTTGATACAGAATTAATTACTGCTCTTGAGAATAACGGGTTTGAAGATGACGCGCAGGTGCCAGATTGGTTCGTGCAGTTTTTCCAAGCACTTGCGAGTGGCAAGGTGGTGCCTAAGACTGCTTTTATTCACGATAGAGCTAACCAGGGAGACATCTCAAATTTTCTGGCGGAATTAGAGGCTATCCTTGCTCTGCAGTGGAGGGATGAAGGGGAAAGTGTTGAGCTGATAGCAGACAAGCTCGAAACGTTCGGAATTATCTCTATCGAGGATGACACGTATCAGGTGGGCATCCTGAACACATAGCATCTTGACTACCCGTAGGATAAACCTCAACGAGCAACTGCTACAAGCAGTCTTTAAGGAAGACCTGGACTTAGTGAGGCGCTACGTGCAAGAGGGTGGGGACGTGAATTATATTTCTGCCAAAGAGAATTCGCCGCTGCTCATTGCGGTGGATACGATGAACGTGGAATTGGTTAAGTTTCTATTGGCACAGGGAGCTAACCCGAACCCACCGCCCCAGGCAGTATATGCCCTGCCTTTAAACGCAGCAGTAGATGTGGCTGTTCAGGCGGTACTTAATGAGGAAACCGAGGAGCTATTAAATGAAACTATTGAGCTTCTTGTCCAACATGGAGCGGATTATACTATCAAGGATAAAAGTGGGAAAAACGCGCTGGAACTCTCTATCAACTACAATAGAGCCGCGCGCGAGTTTTTTGAAAGCCGGGTAGCTTAAAGCTGATTTTACGGGAACGCCTACTAGAATCTTAGTACTAAAATCAAAAAGCCGGTTCCCATACGGGAACCGGCTTTTTGCATAGCTGTAAGTAGAACGGAAAGGCGGCACTTATTTCTATTAGCAGAGATAGAATGGGCTAGCCACACTGATTTTTGGTTGGAACGGGGCCAACTGCGCGGGTGGCCGGGGTCAACGGTGTTATTACCTATTGAAAACGCTGATAAGTCCCTCTATCAGCGCCCAGAACAGGAGAATAATGAGTAGCTCGGTTGGCTTGGTCAGGTAGGCTCTCCACTGGCCGTCGAACTTGCGCACGTTGAGGCCACCGCACCACGCGAGGTAGGCCAGTAGGAGTAGCGGTTTGAGGGTTTGCATAGGCTGGTAGCAGCAACTGTTATCGCCGCGCCCACCGCTGCAGCGGTGAGGCGGGCGGAGGTGACAAAGATGTTAGGCTCTTGAGAAGTGCCTAGCGGCGCTAGTATGATGGAGCGTGGCGCGGCCGAAGCCTTCGGTCAGTGCCGTAGTTAGGCTCTCGCCGAACTTCTGGTGCTGCTGGCCGGCGTAGCACAGCAGCAGCTTCTGATACTTCTTGCGGCCGGCCTGCATTTGCTCGGTGGCCAGTTCATGCCGACCACATTACCAGCAAGGGAAGCAGCCCTATTTACCCCATACGAGGTAACTCAGGCGATTTTGTTAATGTAACACAAGCGGAATTCGATATTCTGCGGAAGATGCCCGACAATCAGGGGCTAAACGGGCCAGCACTCCGGGAATTACAAGGCCTCTTACGGGCGGGTAATCCCGGGGTAGACGCGAACACTGAAGCTAAATTAGCAGACTTATTTACCTCAAGGCAGCCATGACAAAGGAACTTGACTTCTTGGAAATTAATCTAGCACGGGCAATTCCTGAAGGCGCGCTGTTGGATGAAGTGAGTCGGTTGCTACAAGTAGACCGCGCCACGTTTTGGAATTGGAACTGGCCGGAGGAAGCTCCCGAGCACCTACTTGTGAATGTCAGCTACGTGGTGGATGACGAGCCGGCTTATCCCCTGCTGCTTTCGTTGAACTTCAACCGCCCCCTAGCTGTAACCCTTGGCTTTGAAGTAGAACTAGGCTACGCCCTAGCCCGGCGTTTTGACTGCGCGGTGCTGGTTAGCGACCCTAGCGACTCGGCCGATGGCTTACTACAGATTCAACCTACCGGCGAAGTAGCTGCCTGTGTGCTTGGTGAGGATACCCAGGGCCATCCTTCCTACCGGCTTGTGGCGGGCTTATCGGGCCCCTATCAGCAGGTAATTAGCCAACTACAGGAGTTGGCCCACTAAAGGAGCGGTTGCCTGGCGGCCAGCGCGTTCGGCGTAGGCGCGTAGCAGGCGGGCATATTTGCGGCGGCCGGCGGTGAGCTGCTCGGTGGTCAGCTCATGCACCCATACGGCGGGCTCCTGGCCTTTAGCTACGCTGACCTTGCGGTTGAGGGGTTTCTTTTGCACGGCAATGAGCACCACACGGTGCGCGCCCAGCGCGTCGGCGTAGAGCGCGCCTTGGCGGTCGTAACCGTATTTTTCTACCGTTTCGAGGAATTGGGCGAGGTCGCGGCAGCTGGTAGTTTTGAAATCTACGAGGGTGCGGCGGCGTCCTTTGGGACTGTCGATGAGCAGGTCGGGGCGCACCTTCACCGTGAGGCCGGTGGCCTCGTGGGTGGCGGTGTAGGACTGTTCGGGCTGGCCCAGGTACAGGACGTGGCGGGGGTAGCGACGCCGACGGATGGCGGTGGCCAGCGCGGCGGCCTGCTGGCGCTGGCGGTGGTCGAGGATATCCTCGGGGTTGGCTGGGGCGAACAGGTGCGGCTCGAGGGTGGCGCTGTGGAAATA
>CALMOO010000787.1:0-672 GCA_937871705.1 uncultured Hymenobacter sp. | reverse complement strand
GCCAAAGGCAAAGGCGGCGGCACACTCGCGGGCGGGGCGGCCTAACTGCTCATCGGCCAGGCGGCTCAGGTCGGTATTGCTGACGAAAGGCAGGGCGCGGTGCTGCTGCTGAGTGAGGGCGGGGTGGTGCTGGAGGTTAGTAAACATGGCTTCAATTATCAATCAGCGGATGAGGGCCAGGCGCTGCGGGTCGGCGGCGCGATGCAGCCAGATGTGGGAACTGCCGCAGCCCACGAGGTAGGTGGGTTCGGGAAAGAGCTGGCGCACGGTGGGCGCGAAGTCGCGCAGGTCGGGTAGCGGGTCAGTGTTGGCCAGTAGCTCGCGAAGCTGGGCGAGCCGCGCGGCCTCAGCTTCGTCGTGGGGCGGCTGCTCGATGCGTAGGTGGGGCATTTCCATTAGCTGCGCTGTCCTTCGGTTAGGGGCGGGTAGTGAGGGCCCCACGGCGGGCACCGTGGGGCCGGATGGTACTAGGCAGCAGCGGGCAGCTCGGCGGGCTGAGCGGAGGTGTGCGGGTCGCCATCCTCGGGCACAGTGTAGCCGTGCTGAATGCGGATGTCGGCGGCATCGGTGTGGGTTTCGGTGCGCCAGATGGGCAGGTCGCGGGCGTAGTCGCGGCGGGCGGCTACTTCCTCGGCCGGGGCGGGCTCGTAGCTGAATTGGGCGATGTAGTAG
>CALMOO010000786.1:240-2711 GCA_937871705.1 uncultured Hymenobacter sp. | reverse complement strand
CCGCTCACGGCGGTGCTTACCTCGGCAACGCTCATCGAGAAGTACCCCGACCGCGCCCAGCAAGACCAGCGCCAAAAGCACGTCGAGCGCATCCGCCTCTCGGTGAATCACTTAAACGATATTCTCGAAGAGTTCCTGTCGGTGGGCCGCATCGAAGAAGGCAAAGTCGTAGCCTACCCCGCCGACCTCGACCTACCCGCCCTGCTCACCGAAACCGTGGCCGACGTGCAGAGCCTGCGCCAAGCCCATCAAACCATCGACTGGCGCGTGGACTGCCCCGCGCCCGTGCACCTCGACCCGTCGCTGCTGCGCAAAATTCTGGTCAACCTACTCTCCAACGCCCTCAAATATTCGGGCGAGCACGCGGTGGTGACGGTGCGCGCCGCCTGCCAGCACAACCTCCTGACCTTGAGCATAGTCGACCAGGGCATCGGGATTTCCAAGGAAGACCAGGCGCACTTGTTCGAGCGGTTTTTCCGGGCCCGCAACGTCAGCACCGTGCCCGGCACCGGGCTGGGCCTCTACATCATCGCCCGCTACCTCGACCTGATGGGCGGCTCCATCGATTTGCAAAGTGTGCTGGGCCAGGGCACTACCGTCACACTCACCATTCCTTATGAAAACTATTCTGCTGATTGAGGACGATACGTTCATCCGCGAAAACACCGCCGAGCTGCTGGGCCTCGCGGGCTACGGGGTGCGCACCGCCGAAAATGGCCGGCTGGGCGTGGACCTAGCCCTAGCCCTGGCCAGCCCCCCGACCTCGTCATCTGCGACATTATGATGCCCGTGCTCGATGGCTACGGCGTGCTCCAGATTTTCAACCAGAATCCCCAGCTCGCGGGCATCCCGTTTCTGTTTCTCACCGCCAAGACCGAGCGCGTCGACCAGCGCTTGGGCATGGACCTAGGGGCCGACGACTACCTCACCAAGCCCTTCGACGAGGCTGGGCTGCTGCGGGCCATTAAGGGCCGCCTGCACCGTTTCCAGCACCTGCGGCCCGACTACGACCTGCACGCCGACGGCCTGCACGAGTTCCTGACCGATGCCCGCGCCGTGGCTGACCTGGACGGCCTCTCGCTCGACCGCAAACCCCACCTCGTGCGCCGCAAACAGTTCATTTACCGCGAAGGCGACGAGTCGACACGCGTGTATTTTGTGAAGTCAGGCCGCGTCAAAACCAGTAAAACCACCGACGGGGGTAAGGAATTAATCACCGTGCTCTACGGGCGGGGCGAGTTTTTTGGCTATCTCACCTTGCTGGAGCAAACCCCGCACCGCGACTCCGCCGTGGCTGTCGATGACTCGGAATTAGTGTACATCCCGCGCGATGATTTTTCGCAGCTTCTGCTGCGCAATACGGCAGTCAGCCAGCAGTTTATTCGCTTGCTAGCCGGGCGCGTGAGTGCCCGCGAGCAGCAGTTGCTCGACATGGCTTACAGCTCCATCCGCCGCCGCGTGGCCGACACCCTCGTGCAGCTGCACGCGCAAGCTGGTCCTAAGCCCGAGGCCGGCATTCAGCTCTCGCGCGACGACATGGCCGCCATGGTCGGCACGGCCCCGGAGTCACTCATCCGCACGCTCAGCGAGTTTCGGCACAGTGGCCTGATTGAGCTAGCGCCTAATGTCATCCGCGTATTGCAGCCCGAAGCACTGCAGCGGGCACATTGGTAGGGGTAGGGCCGCTGCCATCTGCCTGGCGGCCATATCGCTTAAGCGCTCAGATACGTTGCTACGCAAAGCCGCGCTGCCGGTGTACGCCGCCACGTACTCGGCGCGGGCTTTGGGGGCAATGCCCCGCTGCTGGTAGGTGCTGTGCTGGTAAAACCAGTTCAAGTACAGTTCCTCACGGCCCGCCACCACGAGAATTATGCTTACTACCACCGGGGCGAGGCCGCCGTCGTGGCTCCGGGCGTACAAGAGGCCACCGGTCTTGCGCCGCGCAACTTTGCTGGCTTTGCCCGCGACTATGCCCCCGCATTCGGGAGCGCTGCTCCTGCGGCTGCCAACTGACCGCCAGCGCTTTCCAACCCGTTCACGCTACCCGGCATCTGGTGAAGACATTGCCGTGACTAGCTGGTAGGGTGTCGCCTATGGCTCGTTCGCCGGGCACCCCTTGAGTTATCTTCAATCCAAACCCTGAAAATTCTCATTTAAGTAAAGGAATTGGCCATTTTCTTCGGCTGCATCTACTTGTTTTTCTTGCCTTGAGTATAAATGGTGGCGGTTTCCAGTCCTGGTGTTAGTGCCCAGCGACTGTTGATGAAAAACCCGCAATGAGTAGGGCCCGCCCTTATTTGCCATTGCCTGCCCTACCGGATATCGAGCCGGTACGTGCCCGCCGCTAGTTGGTACTGTTTGAGCTGCGCCGTGGACTTGACCAGCCGGACGCTAGTTGCGGCTGCGGCCAGCGGCTGGCTGCCCTCATACACCGCTTGGCCCGGAGCCACGGGCAGCGAAAGGGTGGCCGT
>CALMOO010000786.1:0-230 GCA_937871705.1 uncultured Hymenobacter sp. | reverse complement strand
GCGGCACCGTGACAGAGTAGGAAATGGTGGCGCCGTTGCGCTTCCAGGCCGAGCGAATCAGGCCGTAGGGGCCCGTGTGGGTGGCCTCGAAATGGTCGAGGCCCGCTACGAAGTTGGGCGAAAGCAGCACGTTTTTAAAGCCTGGTTGCTGGGGGTCGGGTTTGATGCCGCCGAGGCCCTTGTAGAACCAGGCCCCGATTTCGCCGAACATCATGTGGTTCATCGACATG
>CALMOO010000785.1 GCA_937871705.1 uncultured Hymenobacter sp. | reverse complement strand
GTAGTGCCCAGGGTCCGCAGCCCCAGTTCCGACATGTACTCGACGCCCATCGTGCGCAGGTTGTGCACAATGGCAACACCCGGGAAAAAGTCGGCCGCCGGCACAATCTCCGCTATGCGGGCCGCTATGCGCTGTTCTAGGTTCATGGGAAAATACTAGAAATAGCTGTGGACGTGAAAATTACCTAAATATAGGTATTTCAATAAACATCTGAACATATTATTTTTGATATACTTCTAAAAAATCCTGAGTGGCTGGGCAGCATGTGCGGTGGGTAGTGGCGAGTAGCGCAGCCATGGTGCCACTTTCTGGGGGCTGCATGAGCCTGGTTTTCTTACCTCGGCTACCGGGCTTTGGTGGCCCTGGGCGCCGTGGCTTGCACCGGGTAGTAGGGCTCTACCCCCTGCTGCCCAGCCAAGCGCTGGCGGGCTTCTTCAACCTCTACCACTCCCTTGTTTGACTTGCCAGCATGAAAAGCAGCATTAGCAAAAACGGCCTGACGCTGCGCGTCATCGCGGGCACTCACAGCGCGATACTTGGCATTGACCTTCAAGAGAATAAACGCAAAGGCTGCCTGGGATTCTCTATTCAGCGCACCGACCTGGGGCCGGCAAATGGCGCCGCGGCGGTAGCGCCTAAGCCGCCGCGTTGGCTGCCCAATATGCTCCAGTTTGCCACGGCCGCGGTGCCGGCGGCAGGCCAATATGCCACCACCGATACGGCCCCGCTCCAGAAGTTTCGCTGGGGCGACTATGCCCTGTACCCAGGGCAGCGCTACCGGTTTCGGGTGGTGCCGCGCTACGGCACGCCCGGCCAGCTGCTCTGGAACCAGCAGGGCACTGCGCTCAGCGACAGTGATGGGGTAGTGGTGGAGGTAGCCACCGAAGACCCGCTGCACCCCGAGACGATGGTTATATTCAACCGGGCTGCCGCGGCCAGCGAGGCATTCAACCAAAAGTTCAAAAATGTAAAAGACGTCTCCGACGCGTCGGCCGAGGCCGCGCTAGCGCGCAAGTGGCTTTCTAACGGCCTGGAAGAAGCCCTGCTGGCTTACCTGGCCCAGGCCACCGGGCCCGACTACAGCCTGCACGCGGCGGTGTACGAGTTTCAGAAGCCTACCCTGCTGGCCGCCCTCAAGGCCGCCGCCCAGCGCGGCGCCACCGTAGATGTAGTGTACCACGCCCGCCAGAAGGGCACCGACGAGGCGGCCACCGACGATACCAAACGCAAGAACGAGCAAGCCATCGCCGACGCTGGCCTAGCTGGCACGCCCAACCTCACGCTGCGGCCCCGGCAGGCCAACCCGCAGGCGGCCATCATGCACAATAAGTTTGTGGTGCTGCTGAAGAAGGATGCCGCCGGCCAGCCGCAGCCGCTGGCCGTGTGGACGGGCTCGACCAACTGGACCGACGGCGGCCTCTACGGCCAGCTCAACGTGGGCCACGCCGTGTTCGAACCCAAAGTGGCCGCCACCTACGAGCAATGCTTTCAGCTGCTGGCCACCGACCCTACCCCCCACGACCTGAAGCACGCGCTGGAAGGCCTCACGCCGGTGTCGTTGCTGCTGCCCAAGGGCGAGCAGGTGGTGCCCATTTTCTCGCCCCAGAACAGCGACGCCATGCTGCACCTCTACGCCAGCCTGTGCCAGAACTCGCGCTGCCTGTTCGTGTCGGCGCCGTTTGCGCTCTCGCCCATCGTGCTGGCGGCCCTCACCAAGCGGCCGCCCGAGACGGCGCAGTTTATGCTACTCGACAAGCAGGGCTCGTTGGGCAAGGGCGAGCAGGTGAATATTATTCAGAACGACCCGGCCACGTCCATCGCCGTGGCTACTACCCTCAGCTCGCCGCTGCACGATTTTCAGAACCACTTGCTCGAAGAGCGCGAGGGCTTTCACCACGCCGGCATCCACATTCACTCCAAGATTATCCTGGCCGACCCCTTCGGCTCGGACCCTATTCTGGTGACGGGCTCGGCCAATTTCTCGAATAACTCGACCGAGGTCAACGACTCGAACAGCCTGGTGGTGCGCGGCCACACGGCCGTGGCCGACATCTACGCCACCGACTTCATGCGCATGTTCGAGCACTACCACTTCCGGGCTTCGCTGGCCAAAGCCCCGGCCACTAAGCCGCTGGGCCTGGCCGCCGACGATACCTGGGCCGACAAGTACTACGTCGTCGGCAGCAAGGAGGCGCACGACCGGCGGCTGTTTGCCGGCACTTTATAAGTTATTCATTATCAATTGTTCACCTTTCAAAACCACTACCCATGTCTATTGCTTGGAAAGGCATTGTGGGGGCCAGCTTCTCGCCCACTTCCTTCGACCAGTACTGCCACTCGCTGCAATGGCAGGCGTGGCGGCCCAGCTTTGTGGTGCTGCACAACACGGCCGTGCCCACGCTGGCGCAGCGGCCCAACGGGCTCAACAAGCAGCACATTCTGGACCTCGAAAAGTATTACCGCGACGACCAACACTGGAGCGCCGGCCCGCACTTGTTCATCGATGACCACCAGATTTGGGTGTTCACGCCGCTCACCATGTCGGGCGTGCACTCGCCCTCCTGGAATAAAGTGGCCTTGGGCATCGAGATGCTGGGCGACTACGAGCGCGAAGAGTTTGCTACCGGCCGCGGCAAAAAGGTGCAGGACAATGCCGTAGCCGCCATGGCTACCCTCAGCGCCGTGCTTGGCCTCGACCCCGCCACCATGCGCCTGCATCGCGAAGACCCCCTCACCACCCACGTGTGCCCCGGCAAAAAGCACGTGAGCAAGCAGCCTATTATCGACCGGGTAGAGGCGCTGTTGGTAGAGCGCCACGGCGGCGAGCACTCGCCGCAGGTGGCTAAAACACCGGCCAAGGTGCTGGCGTAGCTCGACCTTAGCGATTACCTCACCACCGTAAAAAGCCATCAGCTACTGCTAGCTGATGGCTTTTTTGGTCCGGCTCCGCTCGCCCGTTGGGCCAATGGTGAGGGGGTAGGGAGCGGGACAAGCTTTCAGAACCCGCTGCGGCTCAGCGCGTCGGCGAGCAGGGTGCTGGGCACCAGGCCGTGCACGGCGGCCCAGCCGCGGGCTTGCACATCCTTGCGCACCTCGGGGCTCACCACGGTTTCCCAGAAGGCCTGCGGCACCAGCGCCACCGAGCGGGCGGGGTTGGTGGGGTGCACCACGAGGCGCGAATTTTGGGCGGTTTTCTGGTTGCCGAGCACCTGGTTGAGGTTGCTGTAGAGCCACTGCGAGTAGAAGCGCACGTGCTTCTGGTCGTCGTTTTTGGCCCAGCTGAGCGCGGCGCTGATGCAGGTATTGCCCACGCCCTGCGGCGCGTCGAAGAAGTAGACTTCGCGCAGCGCGTCGCGGCAAAACACGGAGCTGACA
>CALMOO010000784.1 GCA_937871705.1 uncultured Hymenobacter sp. | reverse complement strand
GACTCGGCCTACGTGCTGGGCTGGAGCGACGGCGGCATCACGGCCTTGCTGCTGGCGCTGCGCCACCCTGAAAAAGTAAAGAGGCTGGCCGCTACCGGCGTCAACTTGTCGCCCGACTCCACGGCGCTGCTACCGGCGCTCTGGCATGAGCAGCAGCGCCGCTACCAGGCCGGCAGAACTACCGTGCCCACCGACCCGGCCAGTAAGGACCGCTGGAAGGTGTTCTGCCTGGACGTGTTTCAGCCGCGGGTGCCCTTGCCCGTACTAGGCCGCCTGCGGGCACCTTGCCTTATCATTGCCGGCGACCACGATGTCATTGTGCCGCAGCATACGCTCGCCATCTACCAACACCTGCCTTACGCCTGGCTGTGGATAGTGCCGAATAGTGGGCACGCGACCTTAGTCGAACACAGCGCCGACTTCAACCAGCAAACCGACGCCTTTTTTCGCGCGCCAGCCAGCGCTTTTCGCACACCTTAGCCACTGCGTATCCAAATACGCTCCCTGCCGTCAGCTTACCCTTGGCACGGCGCGATAGAAAATTCGCTTTGTGATGGTCGTCTCGTTGTGGGCAGCGGCATTCCGTCTCTTGGGGATGGGCTATGACTAGTAAAAGATTGGCCTACTCCGTGATAGGTCTTCCAAGCACGAATCGAGGCACGAACGAGCGGGACTGCTGTGCGCGCAGGCCACAGGTCTTCCGAATGCAGCGGATGCCCGCGTCTCACCGCGTGGCCACCGCTTGCCCTTGGGCTCGCAGGGCTTAGCGTCACGTTATTTTCCGGCTACTATTAAGAAGGCCAAGTTCAGGCCTATGGGAATCATTTTTTCCAGTTTCGACTCTGGATTGCCTCACCGGACCTTTGACTAAAAAAGCGATGAACTATCAGCTGTTTGGCACCAAGACGGGGCTACGGGTAAGCGAGCTGGCGCTGGGTACCAGCAACTCTCCACAGGGGGTGTGACGGAAGTAGTTGATACGGCCACCAAGCGTTGAGCCTAACCCTAGCTAAGTGGTGGCCTGAATGTCCATCCGCTGAATCAACCCCGCTTCAATGGCATAGACGTGCAGGATTTGTCCTTCCTGCAGCAGCTTGCCGCTTAGGTCCCGTACCGTCAGCTGCACCCGCACGGCGGTGCGTCCATCTGGTAAACGGCTTATTTCGACCGGTTCCACCC
>CALMOO010000783.1:6974-17269 GCA_937871705.1 uncultured Hymenobacter sp. | reverse complement strand
GTGTTGTAGAACTTGGCCATGATTTCATCGAGCCGCCGCTGCGATTTTTCGGGCTTGCCCACGAAGTAGTAGGAAAACGGCGTTTCGTGGTCGGGCTGGTTGCCGTGGCAATACTGGCCGATGAAGCCCGATACGTTGCGGGCAATGTAAGTCGGGTTCCAGGGCACCGTAAATAAGGAGTCTAGCTTCGCTTCGAAGGGCTGCGCGCCGCCGTAGAGCGCCACCAGTCCCGGCATGTCGTGGGGCGCGAAGAAGGACACCTGCCAGGCGTTGGCCTCCCGATACATGTACTCGTAGTAAGGGTACTGCGGGTTGAAGTGCTGCACCCACTGGCCATTGGCTTGCCGGCCGCGCATAAACTTGGTGTGGGGGTCAAATACGTTCCGGTAGTTTTTCGAGCGCGCCATCATCGTTCGGTACTGGGCCGTGTCATTCAGCGCCTTAGCTAGCTGGGCCACGGCGTAGTCGTCGTAGGCGTATTCCAGCGTCTTCGATACGCCGGCGCTGCCGGGGGTTTCCACGTTGGGCGCGGCCACTTCGGTGGTGGCTACGTAGCCATTCTGGATGTACTCCTTGATGTAGGGCCGCGTGCCGCCCTCCACGTTGGCGTTGCGCAGCAGCAAGCGGTACACATCCTGCACGTCGAAGTTGGTGACGCCGCGCTGGTAGGCCCCGGCCACGAACGAGGCCGCGTGGTCGCCGTGGAAAAAGGTCGGGATAAAGCCGGTCTTGTCCCCGATGTCCTGCATCGACTTGATGATGTCAGCCGTTACGCCCGGCGCGAGCATGCTCATGAGCACGTCCTTATTGCGGTAGGTATCCCAGAGCGAGGGTAGGGTGTAGTACTGAAAATCGGCCTTCACCTTGTTGCCTTTCACGTCGGTATACTCGCCGTTGGTGTCGCTGCGCAGGGCGGGCCACAGAAACGAGCGGTAGAGGCAGGTGTAAAACATGGTTTGCTGCTGGGTTGTCCCGCCCTTCACCGATACCTTGGTTAGCAGCTGGTTCCAGGTAGCGGCGGCCGCTTTCCGGACTTCCTCAAACGAACGGTTGCCCAGCTCCTTCGCTAGGTTTTGCTGGGCGTTTTGTATGCTCACAAATGAGAGTCCGATGCGTAGCTCCACGGGCTTCCTACCCCCGTCGGCGAGGCGCACCACGGCTAGGCCCTCCTTGGTGCCTTTGCCCCGGATGGCTACATCCTGAATGTCGGTGCTAAGCTGGGCGTAGAAGTAAGCGGTTTGGTCGCCGGTTTTCTGGAAGCCCTGCACGGCCGTGGGCCCCACCTTTTCGATATTCCAATCATTTACGCGCTCGTTCGACCGGCCCAGCTTGAACACGATGCTTCGGTTTTGCGGCTGGGGGTAGTAATACTGGTGCAAGCCGCAGCGCAAGGTTGACGTCAGTTGGACTCGCACATTGTAGTCTTTCAGCGTCACGCCGTAATAGCCTGGCGCCGCCGTTTCGGTGGCGTGGGAGAAGTGAGAGGAATAGCTGCCGCTAGCATCAGCCGAGCCCACTACGGGCAGCACCGGCAGGTGGCACAGGTTCCAGTGCCCCTTGTTGGTGTGGGCAAAGGCCTGGATTACGGAGTCTTCGTACTGGTAGCCCGAGCCAGTGTTGAACTCCGTGATGGGGCTCAGCTGCACCATGGCATTGGGCAGGGCACTGCCCGGAAACGCTAGCCCGGCCCACACGCCGTGCCAATCGGGCGGCGCCACGTAGCCCACCAGCTTGGGGTCGGTGAAGGCCGCCGTGCCGATGAGCGGGTTCACGTACTGCCCCGGCCCGCCCGAGGCGTGGCCGCCCCGGCTAGGGCCCGCTGGCACCACCTTGGCACAAGAGAAAACGCCCAACGCCGCGAGCGTGAGCAGGTAGCGGAGGCGCAAGCTGGTAAACTGCATCTTATCGAGCGAGTTAATTTGTGGGTACCGCTAGTGCATCTGAGGTGCTAAGCGGCGGTAGCGAAACGAGAAAGGCGCTGAGTACCTAAGAAGCTATTCTGCCTGCTTCACAAAACGCTTCGTCAGGCACTGTCCGCCATCTAGCCAAGACACGGTGTACACGCCGGGTGCCAGGGTCGAAACGTCGAGCGTCGCGTTAGGCGCGTTGGCAACAAGCACAGTTTGCCCTAGGGCATTAACTACCGTGACTTTACCGGCCACCGGCTTACGGTTGGCTTGTAGAGTCAGGCGGTTCGTTACGGGGTTCGGAAATAAGTCGGCGGCTTTGGCGGCCGCGGAGTTGGTGGTGCCAAGGGGGGTAGCCGTGGCCTGTGCCACCCGCAAAATGGCGGCCGCTGCGCAGGCTTGCCCCATCATCTGTACTGAGGCTGGGAAAAGGTAGCGGCGGTCGAGGTTCCAGGTGCCGTCGGCGTCGCTGTAAGAGCCGGGGTAGTAGCCCAGCTGGTCGCGGCCGTAGTCGATGAGGTAGTCCACGATGTTGCGCGCCGCGTCGAGCCACTTGGTGTTGTGGTCTACTTCGTAGAAGTCAACCAGCATCTCCACCATGTCGCTACCCCCCCAAAACGATATCTCGCTCAGCCCATGACCGGGGGTATACCATTGCTTCAGGCAGGCATTGGCCATTACCGTGGCATCGTCGAGGTAGCGGCTGTCGCCGGTGCGCTGGTAAAGTCTGAGCCCCAGCTGGATATCAGGCGTGGTTTGGTACGCCCGATAGCCGCCGCCATTTTCGCCGTGGCCAGCTAGGCTCCAGGCGCCGTTGTTGTAGAAGGAAAACTGGTTGACCAGGTTGGTGCTGCCGTCGCGCAGCTTCCAGCTCACGTTGTTGATGCTTTCGTAGTAGCGCTTGGCAATGTCCAGGTACTTGGGGTCGGTGCTGTTCTTGGCTATCAGGGCGCAGTGGAGCGCCGGCAAGATGGTGGCCTGGGAGTAGAACTTTCCCCAGCCCAGCTCGGCTTCTTTTTGCGGTACGCCCCAGTTGGCATCGCGCGCATTGAGGCAGTAGTTGAGGCCAATGAGCGAGCGGTCAAAGAGGCCGGTTTCGGTGGGTAGCACCTGCTGGTAGGCGTCCATCAGGGCTAGCCCCACAATGGCGTTGTCGTCGTAGAGCGGGTCGGCGCCGCGCACGATGTCGGACGCGTATTTGCCGTTTTGCTGGTACTGGTCGAGGGCGTAGGCGTAGGACTTGAGCCGCTCCGTGTACTTGGTGGGGTTAACGAGGGCGCCGTAGCGCAGCGCCCGCAGCATGTGCGAGGCCGGCCACACGTAGCTCGCGCCGCCGCGCTCCACGATGATGTGCTCATTGCCATCAATCTGCTCCACATACAGCTGCTTGCTGGCGTTGTAGAACTTGGTATTGAGCTTGTCCAGAATGGCTTCGCCGGCTACCTGGTACTTATTCTGGCCAAAGGCTACCGAGGCCGTAAGCAGGCAGCTGGCCAGCAAGGCAAGCCGCGGCCCACCGAAAATGAGTGTAGAAAAGCGCATCGTAAGTCGCTGAGTATAATGAGTGGGAGAAAGTAGGGTAAGCGGCTCACGGGCTAGCTAGCAGCGGCCAGGTGGTAAGAAACCAAGTCGTCGATGGGCGAGCGGATGATTTTGCCGACGGTCATGCCGTGCGCGGTGGCTACCTGGGTTAGCGCATCGCGAAAATTATACCCCACCGACCCCACGCAGTTGAAGGTATGCGACTGGTAAGCAGGATATTTAGCGATAATATTCTTGAAAAACAGTTCGAACGCCTCTACTACCAGCTGCCGGCAGTAGCTCACGTGGTGGTGGTCGTAGGCGAACTTGGCGAAGCTGGCGATGAAGCGATTTGGAAAAGGCTGGTTATAGAGTCGGTCCAGAATAGCATCGCGCTCCAAACCATAGGTAGCGCGGAATTCTGCCTCCAGGCTAGCGGGCATATCTCCGCGCAAGTAGTCGCGCAGCAGCGCTTTGCCGATGAAGGCGCCGCTGCCCTCATCACCCAAGAAGTACCCGAGCGAGTCCACGTTGTGCGCAATGCGCTCGCCGTCATACACGCACGAGTTGGTGCCCGTGCCCAGAATGGCCGCAAACCCCGGCTGGCGGCCTAGCAGCGCCCGCGCCGCGGCCAGCAAGTCGTGGCCCACGAACACGCGGGCTTGCGGAAATACCGCCTGCATGGCATCGGTCACGGTCGCTACTTGCAGCGGTGTCACCACGCTGGCGCCGTAGTAATACACCTCCGTAATCTCAGCCGTGGCCAGCGTGGCGGGCAAGCTTTGCTGTAGCGAGGCGATGATGCCCGCCGTGCCGATGAACTCGGGGTTGTAGCCCTCCGTGTGGAAGAATGAGCGCGTAGCGTGGGCATCGACCAGGCACCAAGTGGTCTTGGTAGAGCCGCCATCTGCTATCAGAATCATGGGGTGGGGTAGGAAAATGCCGTTGTCAGCAGGAGCTAAGTCGTAGGATTTTCCGTGACTCTCGCGACAAGCTTTTGGCAAAGTAAACGGATACCACAGACAAAATAAAAATTATTTTGCTCGTTTAGGTGCAAAACAAACATTTTTATTGTCAATATTTGCAACGGCAAGCTAGCAGCAGTATCACTCTGGTGCTTCTACTTGGTAGGAATGAGCGACGAAGCAGCCTATTAGTTCGGCTGGATGCTAGCTAGAAGTCTCGCTCAACTGCTCGTTCTACACTTGTCTGCTTTTCTTTATTTTCCTAGCTATCCTTCGCATGCGTTCCTCCAACTATGACAAGTTTCCCTTCGTGCAGGTGACAGCGAAGGCCGATGCTTGCCAAACCGGGTGGTCAGCCATCACCGGCGTGTTGCGGGCGGCGCTACTAGCTAAGCCGGCCGCCGCTGGCCAACCGCTGGTACTAGCCGTGGAATGCTATCCTGGCACCGACCTAAAACAGCTGCAACACGAGCTAAGGCAGGCCTTGCAGCCGACGCTGTTCCTAATAGCCGACGATTCGTACTACCCCCCCTCCGAAATCGAAAAGTTGGTAGCCGGCCCGCTTACCGACGACCCCGTTTTCGGCCGGCTAAATGGGCTGACAGTAGCTGATTTTATTGACCCGCAGCAGCTGCGGGCGGCGCAAGCCGCGCTGGCTGAAGCGGCCGGCCAGCTAGTGGTCGTACTAGGCACGGGGGCCACGTTGGTGTGCCCTACCCCCACTGTCCTAGTCTATGCCGACCTGGCCCGCTGGGAAATTCAATTGCGCCAGCGGCGCGGCGAAATTGCCAACCTCGGCAGCGACAATTTTACCGAAAAAGCCAGCCTCAAGTACAAGCGGGCCTTTTTTGTGGATTGGCGGGCGGCCGACCGCCTGAAAAAGCAGGTGTTGCCCCACGCCGATTTCCTGCTAGATACCAACGACCCCGCCGCAGCCAAGCTCATCAGCAGGGCCGACCTGCAAGCTGGGCTAGCGGCGGCTGTGCGGCGGCCGTTCCGGGTGGTGCCGTTTTTCGACCCTGGGGTGTGGGGCGGGCAGTGGCTGCGCGAAGTCTGCGACCTGCCCGACGGCCCGCCCAACTACGCCTGGGGCTTCGACTGTGTGCCCGAAGAAAACTCGCTGCTGCTGGGCTTCGGCGAGGCGCGGGTAGAAATTCCGAGCATCAACCTCGTCTTTTTTCATCCGCGCGAGCTGCTGGGCGAGGCCGTGCACGGGCGTTTCGGCACCGAGTTTCCCATTCGCTTCGACTTCCTCGACACCATGGGTGGCGGCAATCTCTCGCTGCAAGTGCACCCGCTCACGGAATATGCCTACGATAAGTTTGGCCTAGCCTACACCCAGGATGAAAGCTACTATATGCTAGCCGCCGACCCCGGCGCTGTCGTGTACTTGGGCCTGAAGGAAGAGGTAGAGTTGCCGGCGATGCTAGCGGACTTACAGCGCGCCCAGGACGACCCAGCGGCTCCTTTTCCCACGGCCAAATACATCAATGAATTTCCGGCGCGTCCGCACGACCACTTTCTGATTCCGGCGGGCACCGTGCACTGCTCGGGCGCCAATGGCATGGTACTGGAAATTTCGGCTACCCCATACATTTTCACTTTCAAGCTCTGGGACTGGGACCGCCTCGGCCTCGACGGTCGGCCCCGGCCCATCCACCTAACCCACGGCGCGGCCAATATTCAACCCGACCGTACCACGGCCTGGGTCGAGCAAAACCTCGTCAACCAAATACAGCCCGTGGCTAGCGGCCCCGGCTGGCGCGAGGAGCGCACCGGTTTGCACGAGCGCGAGTTCATCGAAACGCGCCGGCACTGGTTTACGGAAGTGGTGCCGCATCATACCCAGGGTGGCGTGCAAGTGCTCAACCTAGTGCAGGGCGCCGAAGCTATTGTCGAAAGCCCAAGTGGGGCGTTCGAGCCCTTCGTGGTGCACTACGCCGAGACGTTTATCGTGCCGGCGGGGGTAGGGGCCTATACCATCCGGCCGCACGGCCCCGCCGTGGGCACCGAGTGCGCCACCCTGAAAGCCTACGTGCGCACCCAGGCCTAGGTGAGTAAAGACCAGTATAGCAGCCAACTTTGCCGGTACAATCGCTCTCAAATCGTTACGTACTATGTCTGATTTAGTAATTCCTGACAATGCCGCGGCGGTCCGCGCCCAAACCATTGTTGAAAAGCTGCTGCACACGGGCACCGTGGCCGTCGATGAGCTAGCCGCGCAGTTTGGCGTGTCGGTGGCTACCGTGCGGCGCGACCTCATGGAACTGGAGCAGCGCGGCCGCCTGCGACGCACGCACGGCGGCGCCGTGCCCCGCGAGCCGCTGCTCTACGAGCCTTTCCGCTACGACTCCAGCTTTCACGAGCAGATTGACCGCAACCTGTCCGAGAAGCGTCGCATTGGGCTGGCGGCGGCGTCGCTTATTCAGCCGGGCGAAATCATTTCGCTCACGGCGGGCACCACCACCACACAGGTGACGCGCAGCCTGCGGCCGGGCGCCAACGTGACGGTCGTCACCAATACCGTGAATGTAGCCATGGAGCTAAGCCACCGCGACGACGTGCGCGTGTTCGTGACTGGCGGCTTCCTGACCGGCGGCTGGTTTTCGCTAGTAGGGCCAGCTACCACGCAGGCGCTGAGTCAATTATTTGTGGACAAAGTCTTTATCGGTGTCAATGGCATCGATGCCCAGAAGGGCCTGACCTCGCTGCACCCCGAGGAAGCTGCCGTAATTCAGGTGATGGTGCGGCAGGCGAAGCAGCGCATCGTGGTGGCCGACCACACCAAGCTCGGCACGGTCGCTACATCGCTCATCTGCCCCATCGCCGAGGTACACCAGCTCATCACCGACACGGGCGCTAGCGAAGCCCAAGTGGCTCCCTTCCGCGAGCTAGGCATAGACGTGCTGCTGGTGTGAGGCGCTCAACTATCTGGCTTGTCCTAAGCCAGTGTAGAGGGGGTAGGGGGCAAGCCAGCACGCCGCCAGCCTACCAGCAGACTTTGCTTACATTCTGATTCTTATCCTTTTAATTCCCACCCGCTATGCCTCCACAAGCTGTCCCCGGTCCTGCACTCCGTCAAGCTGCTACTGGGCCGCTACCCCCCGCTACCGGCCCAGCCGGTAGTACTGGCTACGTTTACTTGATTGCGGCCGTGGCGGCGTTGGGCGGGCTGCTCTTCGGCTTCGATACGGCCATCATCAACGGGGCCTTGGTCTTCTTGAAAAAGGACTTTGGCCTGACCGATGCGCAAACTGAGCTGGCGGCCAGCAGTATTCTATTTGGCGCGGTGGCCGGCGCCGCCATTGCCGGCTGGCTCACCGACCGGTATGGGCGGCGGCGCTTGCTGTTTGGCGCCGCCATGCTGTTCACGCTTTCGGCGCTAGCCGCGGCGGTGCCACGCACGCTCACCGAGTTTGTGGTGGCGCGGCTAGCGGGTGGCCTGGCCATTGGCGTGGCCTCGCTGCTGGTGCCGCTTTACATTGCTGAGATTGCGCCAGCCCGCATTCGCGGGCAGCTCGTGACGCTCAATCAACTGGCTATTGTATCAGGCATTTTGCTGGCCTACATAGCGAGCTACTACCTGGCTGGGCTGGGCCTGGCGTCGTGGCGCTGGATGTTTGCGTCGGCGGCGCTGCCTTCGCTCTTGTTTATGCTCACGCTGCTGCTGGTGCCCGAAAGCCCCCGCTGGCTGTTGGGCCAGGGCCGCGAAGCCGAAGCCCTAGGTACGCTCACCCGCCTCAATGGCCCGGCTGCTGCGGCCGCCGAAGCCGAGGAAATCCAGGCCGCTTTACTTGCCGAGCAGGGCGAAGAAGCCAGCTTGCGCCAGCCGCGCCTGCGCCGGCCGCTGCGCATTGCGGTGGTGCTGGCCGTGTTGCAGCAAATCACGGGCATCAATACCATTCTGTACTACGGCTCCATTATTTTCACCGAGCACAGTGGGCAAAGCGCCTCATCGGCCATTGGGGCCAATGCGCTCATCGGAGGCATCAACTTTGCGGGCACCATCGTGGCGCTGTTCGTTATCGACCGGGTAGGGCGCAAGCCGCTGCTGCTTTTTGCTTCGGGCGGCATGGCACTGGCCTTGGGCGCGCTGGTGGTGGCCTTGCAGCTGCACGCGCCGGGGCCGTGGCTGCTGGGGCTCATTATGCTGTACGTGGCCTGCTTCGCAGTGGGGCTGGGGCCGGGCGTGTGGGTCGTGATTACCGAGATATTTCCGAACGCTGTGCGCGGCCGGGCGGCCTCGCTGGCCACGGTAGCCTTGTGGGTGGCCTGTACCCTTATCTCGTTCACTTTCTTGTCGTTGGTGAAAGCGGCGGGCCTGGCGGGCGCGTTCGGACTCTATGCGGTACTTTCGGCCCTCACTTTCGTCTTTGTATGGCGGGCCGTGCCCGAAACCAAGGGGCGGACGCTGGAAGAGATTGAGCAAGGCTGGCAGTAGGGGGTAAGAGGCCGCCCGACAGCTTAGCTTAAAAGAGTTTGCTAATACGTTTAAGCATTACCACACCTCCCAGCCCTTAGACTACCGCTAGCCTGCCTAACCTACTCAGTCGTATGATGTTGCTTGATGCGTCGCTGTGGAATGAGTTTCTGGCGGGCAGCAAGCAAGCGTTCGAGCGCATCTTCCTGGCGCACTACGACGACCTGTTCCGCTACGGGGTGCGGCTGACCGGCGATGAGGAAGTAGTCAAGGATTGCATTCAGAACCTGTTTCAGCACCTGTGGCAGCGTCGCAAAACGCTCGGTCCGGTCAAGGAAATCAGGCCCTACTTATTCAGCGCGCTGCGCCATCACATCACCGACGAGCAGCGGGCGCAGCAGCGCCGCACGGCGCTGCAAAGCGGCTACCTAGGCGAAGGCGACGTGCAGTATTCGCCCGAAGACTTTTTAATTGCCCAGCAGCTCACTACCGAGCAGCAGGCGCAGCTGCAGGCGGCGCTAAAGCAGCTCAGCAACCGGCACCGCGAGGCGCTGTACCTCAAGTTTTTTGATGGCTTCTCCTACGAGCGCATTGCCGAGATGATGGACCTCAACCAGCAGTCGGTGCGCAACCTGGTGCACCAGGCCGTCAAGCGAATGCGGCAGGTGCTGCCGCAGCCCTTGCTTCTGCTCCTAGCCGGACTGCTACTGAAGTTTTTTTAGGTATAACAACCTGTATGTAAGAACATAAGAAAATATTTTGAAAAATCTTACTCGTAAATAGAGTACAAAACCGACCCTCGTTCGTGGTCAAGAAAAGGTTAGCCATTTTTCCATTTTCCGCTTATGGATTTCACCCGCTACGCTATCAGTGACTTTGTTGCTGACGAGTCGTTTCAGGCCTTTGTGGCCGATGCCGACTCGGAGGCGGGGCGTTTTTGGCAAGCGTGGCTAGCTGAGCACCCTGCCCAAAAGACCGACGCCGACCAGGCCTACGCCTTGGTACAAGGCCTAGGCCCGCGCCAGCCCTACCCCGTGCCGGCCGGGCTAAAGCAGCAGGAGCTGCTGCGCCTGCGTCAGGCGCTGTGGACTGCCCCTGCGCCGCAGCCGTGGCTGAGCTGGCAGCGGCGCACCCGGCTGCTGGTGGGCGCCTCGGCGGTGGCCGTGCTGGCCGCCGTGGGCTGGTGGCAGTGGTCGGCTACTACCGGCCCCACCACGCGCTACCTGGCTGGGCCTAACCAGCAGCGTACCATTACGTTGCCCGATGGCTCGGTAGTAGTGCTGAACGGCAACGCGACGCTAACCACGGCCGCCCACTGGACTGCCACTACCCCCCGCGAAGTGTGGCTGACGGGCGAAGCCTACTTCGAGGTGACGCACCGGGCGGCCCCGGCCGTGCGCGACATCGCCGCGGCCCCGGCCAGCGCCAAGTTTGTGGTGTACGCGGGCGGGCTAGATATCGCGGTGCTAGGTACCCGCTTTA
>CALMOO010000783.1:0-6964 GCA_937871705.1 uncultured Hymenobacter sp. | reverse complement strand
GTCGTGCTCAACTCGGGCAAGGTAGCCGTGGACCGCCACGCTTGGTTTGCCCGCGAAAACCTGCTCATGCAGCCCGGCGACCTAGTCGAAACCTCGGCGGCCGCGCCGCACCTGGCCCGGCGGCACGTGCAGCCCGCCCTGTACTCGGCCTGGACCCAGGGCGAGCTGCGCTTGCAGCAAACCTCGGTGCGCGACATCGTGCAGCTGCTGCGCGATGCCTACGGCTGGCAGATAGTAGCAACCGATTCTACCATTCTGCGCCAGACGCTTACGGGCATTCTGCCCGCCAATACCCCCGACCTGCTCCTGCCCGCCCTGGCCAAGACCCTGGGCGTGCAGGTGACGCGCACCGGCAACGTCGTGCGCTTCCAGCCCCTAGCCCAATAAAGTTGGCTCTAGGTTGTTCCTGCTCGCTTTTTCTCCTTTTTTCCCACCCATCATATGGCAAACTTTACCCGCTACGTGCGTTTAGCACTCCTGCTGGGCGCCGTACCTAGTGGCGCCAGCCGGGCCCAGGGGGCTTTGACCCTCGCTGTTCAAAGTCCGCGCGTGCCAATGGCTCCGGTTCGCGCCTCTACCGCAAGCCAGGTTTCGCTGGAAGCTTTTATCCAGGAGCTGCAAGCCACCTACAAGGTCAACTTCTTGTACCGTAACCAGTTGATAACTGGCCGGTACTTGGCCAAGGCTCACCCCACCTTTAAGTCGCTGCCCGAGGCGCTGCGCTACGTGACCCAGCAGAGCGGCCTGGAGTTCGAGCTGCTCAAGGACGGCCTGTACATCATTGTGCCCAAGCCCACGGCTAGCGTGGCCTTAGACCCTACCCCCCCGCTAGAGCCAGAAGTGCCGACGCTGCTCGCCTCGACTGAGCCGATGGCCGGGACCACCGACCGGCACTTAGCCCTGGCCGACGTGACCATTGCCGGCCGCGTAACCGATGGCAAGGGGGTAGGGCTGCCGGGCGTCACCATCGTGGTGAAAGGCACCACGCAGGGCACGAGCACCAGCCCCGATGGTAAGTTTAGCCTGCAAGCGCCGGAGAATAGCACGTTGGTTTTCAGCTTCGTAGGCTACACTCGCAAGGAGGTGTCCGTGACGGGCGCCACTAGCAACCTGGCCGTGTCGCTCGCCGAAGAATCCCAGTCGCTGACGGACGTAGTGGTGGTAGGCTACGGCACCCAGCAGCGCGCCAACGTGACCGGCGCCATCAATACCGTGAGCGGCGCCACGCTCGAAAACCGCCCGGTAACCAGCGTGGCCCAGGCCCTACAAGGCTCTTCGCCCAACCTGACTATCCAGCAAAACAGCGCCGAGCCGGGCGCGGGCCTCAACATCAATATCAGGGGGGTAGGGACCCTGGGCAATGCCTCGCCGCTGATTATTGTGGACGGCATCGCGGGCTCGCTCAACGCGCTCAATCCCAACGACATCGAGAGTGTGACGGTGCTCAAGGACGCCGCCTCGGCCGCCATCTACGGCTCGCGGGCCGCCAACGGCGTGCTGCTGGTGACTACCAAGCAGGGCGCGCTCAACCAGAAGCCGGTTATCAGCTACAATACGGTAGTGGGCTTCCAGGCGCCCAATTTCCAGCGCAAGCCCGTCACGGGCTTGCAATTTATGGAGTTGAAAAACGAGGCGCTGGTCAACTCGGGGCAGGCCCCGCAGTTCACGCCCCAGCAGATGCGCGACTTTGCCGCCCACGGCGACTACGAGTGGCAGCTCGATGCGGTGCTCAAAAAGCAAGCTTTCCAGCAAAACCACAACCTGAGCGTGAGCGGCAGCTCGGGCAAAACGCGCTACCTGCTCTCGCTAGGCTACGTGGACCAGAACAGCTTGTTTGTGGGTGATAACTACGGCTTTAAGCGCATCAACAGCCGTCTCAACCTGACTACGCAGGTGACGGACCGGCTCAAGATAGGCGCCATCTTTTCGTATGCCCACGTGGGCACCCGCGAGCATGCTTTTGATTCGCAGTGGATTATCAGCGACGCGGCCCGCATTCCGGTTATCTATCCCATTCAGGACGACCAGGGCAACTACGTGACTCCGGCCACGGCCAGCGACAACTCGGTAAACCGCTTGCTCAACGGCGGCTTGCGCACCAATTCTAATGACAACGGCTTTGCCAACCTCAACGCCGAGTTTGAAATTATCAAAGGCCTGAAGCTGCGCGGCTTAGTGGGCGGCGACCTATGGTACTACCAGCTCGACGAGTTTCAGCGCAGCCTGCAGTACGTGACGCTCGACGGCTCGCCCACGGCGGGCGGCGACGGCAACAACTCGGTGCAGAACCGCAACCAGCGCACGCTGCTGACCAACTACCAAGCTACGCTTAACTACGACCGCACCTTTGCCGACAAGCACAGCGTGCAAGCGCTGGTGGGCTACTCGACCGAGCACTTCACCGACGACCGCCGCGGCATTCACGTCATCAACGTGCCGGGCAACAACTTCGGGGTCATTAACAATGGCACAACCTACGCTGGCACCACCGACCCTAGCGGCGGCTACCACGCCAACGGCACCTACGGCAACCAGGAGCAGTGGGCGCTCAACTCGGTATTTGGGCGCGTGAACTACGCTTTTGCGGGCAAGTACCTGGTAGAGGGCAGCTTTCGCTACGATGGCTCGTCGCGCTTCGCCGCCGACCACCGTTGGGGCTTTTTCCCGTCGGGCTCGGTGGGCTGGCGGCCGCTCGAAGAGAACTTCATGGATTTCCTGAAGCCGACATTTAGCGACCTCAAGGTGCGCGCTTCGCTGGGTCAGCTGGGCAACCAGAACATCGGTTTGTACCGCTACCTAAGCACCGTGAGCCTCGCGCCGGGCACGTATTCGTTCGGCGGCACGCCGGTGTCGGGCTCGTATTTCAGCACCTCCAACTCCAACATTACCTGGGAAACGGCCACGATGGGCAACGTAGGCCTAGACTTCGGGTTCTTGCAAAATGCCCTGTCGTTCAGCGCCGATTACTTTGATAAGCGCACCAGCAACATCCTCATCGACCTGCCGGTGGCGGGAGCCTTCGGAGCCGGAGCACCTACTCAAAACGCGGCTAAAGTGCGCAACCAGGGCTGGGAGCTAACGGCCACCTACCGCATGCGCACCGAGCGCGGCTTCAACCAGAGCCTGAGCCTGAACGTGGCGGACACCCGCAACACCGTAACCGATACCAAGGGGGTAGAAACCATCCGGGGTGGCGACGCCACCAATATCATCCGCGAGGGCTTCCCCATCAACTCGTACTACGGCTACAAGTCGGCGGGCTTCTACCAGACCATGGAAGAAGTGAACGCCGGTCCCAAGCCCTCGTTTGTGGCGCCTGGCACGGTGCGGCCTGGCGACATTCGCTACGTGGACCGCAACGGCGATGGCGTCATCAACCAGGACGACCGCTTTATCCTGGGCAATCCGTTTCCGCGCTACACTTTCGGCGCCAACTACACAGCCGACTACAAAGGTTTTGACCTGCTGGTGTTTGTGCAGGGCGTGGGCAAGCGCAGCCTCTACATTCGGGGCGAGGGCGTGGAAGCGTTCCACAACAACTGGGAGGACGTGTACCAGCAGCACCTCGACCGCTGGACGCCCACTAACCCCGATGCTTCCTACCCCCGCCTGACCATCGGCACGGCCTCGACCAACAACAACCAGGGCTCGGACTACTGGCTGCGCAATGGCGCCTATGCGCGCCTCAAAAACGTGCAGCTGGGCTACACCCTGCCCGCCGCGCTCACCAAGAAAGCCTACATCCAGCGGCTACGCATTTTTGCTTCGGGCCAAGACTTGTTCACCATCAGCCACTTGAAGAAAATCGGCTATGACCCCGAAATCTCGGAGTTCACCGAGAGTGTGGGCACCGGTGGGGGGGTAGGCAGCAGCGGCCGCGTGTATCCGGCCGTGCGGGTCGTGACCCTAGGCGTTGATATTTCTCTCTAATCTCTATCCCACCCATCATCCAGATGAACCGCAATCTCCGCCATACGTTACTGCTTGGGCTCGGGCTAAGTTTTGGTTTTTCGGCGTGCCAGAAGCTTGAGCTGCCGCCCACCGACCGGCCCACCGACGCCACGTTCTGGCAGCAGCCTTCCGACGCGGCCAACGTGCTGGCTACCGCCTACGAAAACCTCTACAGCGACGAGTATTTCTTCTTCAACGAAGTGCTCTCCGACAATGCCTACGATAAAAGCGACGTGAACGGCTCCAACGCCCGCAACGTCGCCGAAGGCGCCTACGGCACCAACCAAACGCGCATTACCAACGAGTGGAGCTACCACTACACGGGCATTCGCAAGTGCAACCAGCTGCTGGCCAACATCGATAAGATTACTGGCCTAGACGCTGGCCTTAAGACGCGCTACATGGCGGAGGCCCGCGCCATCCGCGCCTACCAGTACTTCCAGCTCTTCACTTGGTACGGCGACGTGCCGCTGATAACCACCGAAATCAGCGTGACCGATGCGGCGGCCGTGGCCCGCACGCCCCGCGCCGATGTGCTCGACTTCGTGCTGAAGGAGCTGGACGCCGCAGCCGCCGACTTGCCTCTGAACACCGCCTACGCCGCCGAAGACCGCGGCCGCTTTACCAAAGGCGCCGCGCTCGCCCTCAAGGCGCGGGTGCTGCTCTACGAAGGCCGCTGGGCCGACGTGACGGCCGTAACCGAGCAGCTGCTGGGCGGCCAAGCCGGCGCCTACAGTTTGTTTTCGAGCTATGCGGGCGTTTTTTCGCCCAATAACGAAGGCAACAGCGAGGTGATGCTGGACTTGCAATACCTCTTTCCTTCGCGCACGCACTCCGACCAGCGCTTCTTCATTCCGCGCACCGAGGGCAAGCTTATTTGCGCCATTGCCCCGACGCAGGAGTTGGTCAATGACTACCTGATGGCCAACGGCAAGGCGATTACCGACGCTGGCTCTGGCTACAGTGAGGACACCCCCTACGTGGGCCGCGACCCGCGCCTAACCGCCACGCTGGTCTACGATGGCTACAAGTGGCAGCGCCCCGACGGGTCGAGCATCCTCATCCGCACGGTGCCGGGCACCGGCGACAACTCCGTGGACCCCGCCGACGCCAGCCCTACCGGCTACTACTCGGCCAAGTACTTCGACCCCACCGCCGATGCCAACCTCAACTCGGGCCTGAACCTGATTCTGATTCGCTACGCCGATGTGCTGCTCATGCACGCCGAGGCTAAGAATGAACAAGGCCAACTGACCGCCGCCGAGTGGGACCGCACCATTGGGGCCTTGCGGCGCCGGGCCGGCTTCACCGACCCCGCCGCGCTGGCTTTTCCGGACGGCGATAAAGGCACTCTGCAAGCTGCCGTGCGCCGCGAGCGCCGCATCGAGCTGGCCATGGAAGGCCTGCGCATCTTCGACCTGCGCCGCTGGCGCACGGCCCAAACCGCGCTCACGGGCTACGCGCACGGCATCAAGGCCGGCGACCCGAACGTGGATAATGGCTACCTGCGCGTGGACCAGCGCACGTTTGACCCCGCCAAGCACTACCTCTGGCCCGTGCCCCAGCGCGAGCGCGACATCAACCCTAACCTGACGCAAAACCCTGGCTGGTAGCCCTACCCCCCTCTTTTTGAATTTTTCATCGCCTCTATCCCCATGAAAAAGTTTTCCCACCCCCTGCTTTTACTAGTGATGCTGGTTGGCCTGCTCGCCGGCTGCAAGAAAGATGACAAGGCGCTCGACGACACCATTGCGCCGGTGTCGAACTACATCTCGCCCGCCGATAATATGTCCATCAAACTCGACCCGCCTTCTAACGCGGCCGTGACGTTTGAGTGGAGCCAGGCCCGCGCCGCCGATGGCACACTGGTGCTCTACGAAGTGGTATTTGACAAAGACGGCGGCGACTTCTCGAAGCCCGTGTACAGCACGGTATCGGGCACCAACGGCCTCGACACCAAGCTGGTGCTTAGCCACGGCGACCTGAATAAAATTGCCAACCTGGCCGGCATAGCCTCCCAGGCCCAGGGCAAGCTGAAATGGATGGTGAACGCCTCCAAGGGCCTCAACGTGGTGCCGGCCTCGGCTTCGCGCACCCTCACGGTAGAGCGCCCCGCCGGCTTCTCAGTCATTCCGGGCAACCTCTACCTCACCGGCTCGGGCACGGAAGGCGGCGCTACCCTCGGCCAGGCGCTACCGTTCAAGCGCGTGTCGGCCGGCGTGTTTGAGCTGTACACCAAGCTCTCGCCTGGCGATGTGAAGATTGTAGACCAGACCACGGGCACGCCCACGACCTACTACATCAATGGCACCAAGCTGCTGCAAGGCGACAATGCTACCAACCCCACCACTACCGCGGACGTGTACCGCATGACCCTCGATTTCAACAATGGCTCGGCCGTGCTCACCGAGATTCAGGCGGTCGGCCTCTGGATTGCGGCCCAGAACAAGGTGACTGTGACTTTGCCCTATAAAGGCAACGGCATGTGGGAAATCGACAACACGCCGATTGAGTTCTTCCAGTTCAGCTGGGGCCGCGACGAGCGTTATAAATTTGTCTTCACCGAAAAAGATATGGCGGGCACCGTAACGCAGCGCCAGTACGGTAGCACCAACACCGATAACGTGCCTCCCACTGCCGGCACAGCCGCAGCCTACTACAACCTCATTCCGGTGGCCGACGACGAGTGGAATAATACCTACAAGTTTCCAGGCGCTGCCGACCTCAAAAACGTGGACATCATGGTCATGATGCAGCCCGCCGCCTACACCCACCAAGTGGTGGTGCACTAAGGGGGGTAGGAAGCTATTACATAAGGTTTTAAATTCGTGTTCATGGTTTTTTTTCGCACTAGTGCCAGCGCCCTGCTGGCGCTAGCCTTCCTTTCGGCCTGCCACGAGCCGGTAGACGATGCCATTACCCCCGCGCCTCCCCCGCCGGTGGTAGTAGTGGCCAATTGGGCCGCCCGCGCCGACTCGGCGCAGGCGGCGCTCAACCAATCTTTTTGGTCGCC
>CALMOO010000782.1 GCA_937871705.1 uncultured Hymenobacter sp. | reverse complement strand
AGCTTGGCGCAGCCAAGCGTATCTGTGTCCATCAGTTAAATCCGTTAAATCTGCGGTCTAAAGTGGGTGGCCACTACCAAGTCTTTTGAGCCTGCCGTGTACTGGTAAAAGCCCTCGCCCGATTTCACGCCTAGGCGGCCAGCCATTACCATGTTTACCAGCAGCGGGCAAGGCGCGTATTTGGGGTTGCCGAGTCCCTCGTGTAGCACCCGCAAGATGGCCAGGCACACGTCGAGGCCAATAAAATCGGCCAGTTGCAGCGGTCCCATTGGGTGGGCCATGCCGAGCTTCATCACCGTGTCGATTTCCTCCACGCCCGCTACCCCCTCAAACAGGCTGATGATGGCCTCATTAATCATGGGCATCAGGATGCGGTTGGCCACGAAGCCGGGGTAGTCATTGACCTCGGTGGGCGTCTTGCCGAGCTGGCGCGACAGTTCCATCACGCGCTGCGTCACGGCGTCGGAGGTGGCGTAGCCCCGGATTACCTCCACCAGCTTCATCACCGGCACGGGGTTCATGAAGTGCATGCCAATCACCTGCGCCGGACGCTTGGTCACGGCCGCGATTTTGGTAATTGAAATCGACGACGTGTTGCTGGCCAGGATGGCCCCGGCCGGTGCGTACTGGTCGAGGTCACGGAAAATCTGGAGCTTAAGGTCCACGTTTTCGGTGGCAGCTTCTACTACCAGTTCGGCGCCGGCTACGCCTTCGGCCAGGCTGGTGAAGGTGCGTAGACGGCCCAACGTGGCAGTTTTGTCGGCTTCGGGCAATGTGCCTTTGGCCACCTGGCGGTCCAGGTTTTTGACAATGGTTGCCAGGCCCCGGTCGAGGGCCGGCTGGTTGATGTCGATAAGCGACACGGCAAAACCGTGCTGGGCAAAAACGTGGGCAATGCCATTGCCCATCGTGCCCGAACCAATAACGGCAACTTGCATAGGTGGGAAAAAAGAAAGATAGCTATGTATAAAAAGCAGAAGACTACCCGCAAAGCTACTGGTAGCCGGGTTTGCTACCGGGCCAAAGCCAAAATGTTTCCATTGACTTCATCCTTTTTTAACTTGTTTCGTACAACGATTCTGAGGGCCACCACCGGCCCATTTTCTTCCATCCAACACACGTCTCCTTTCACTCATGGGTAACCTCCTGTATCTCATCGCTGTCGTCCTCATCATCGTTTGGGCGCTTGGTTTCTTCGGCATTCTGGGCGCTGGCATGGCTGGCAACAACCTGATTCACATTCTGCTGGTTATTGCCATCATTGCCATCTTGCTGCGCGTTATCAGCGGCCGTCGGCCGGTATAAATAAGGGCTGGCTTTTGAGCCTTGCCCAAACAAAAAACCTCGCTGCCAGCTGGCAGCGAGGTTTTTTTATGCATAATATCTGCCCAACGCCCTAGCGCCCGATGTTGAACAGAAAATTAAACCGGATTACCGGGTTAGGATAAATGCTATTGTAGTCATCCTGAAAATTGTAGAGCAGCACAATGTCAGCCGCCGCGCGGTTGCTAATCTGCGAGCGGTAGCCTACCCCAAGGAGCGGCGTTTGGACCGAGCGCGACACAGTGCCTGCATAGTAGCCATTCTGGTCAACTGTCAGCAGCTGAGCCTTGGTTACCTCGTATTCGGCATGCAGAAAAAACTGCTTATAGACAATGAATTGCGCAAACGCCTTCACCCCAAAGTTACTGGTGTTGATGCTGCTGCTATGGCCGTAGCCATCGTTGCTACCGTAGTAATTGTAAGCGTAGCTGATGCCGGGGCCAATGGCGAACCGGTCGCTGACGCGGTAGCCAATAGCTGGCGAAATGCTCGCATTGAAGTTGCTGTAGCCATATAGCGAGCTGTAGCCCAGCCCAATACCCGAGTACACAAACAGCTTGGTAAACTGCTCGGCGTGCTGCTGCGCCGCTTTGCGGGCCTGCTCGCGGCCCGGAAGCTCTAGGCCCGACGGGCTGCTGGAGCTAGGTGGCGGCAGTTCAGTCGGGGCAGGCGCAGCGCTGGGGGCTGGGGCTACCGGCGTTTCGGCTGGCGTGACGGGTGTAACCGGGGTAGGCGCAGGCATTACCACGGGCGCCGTGTTCAGCACCGGTTTTTCTTGAGCTTGGCTGCGGCCAGGAGCCAGCAGCGCCACTGCGCCAAGCAGCAGTGGAAATAATAAACGCTTCATTTGAAAAGTTAGGAGTGAGGAAGGGAGAATGAGGTAGCTAAGTAGATAGACGAAAAGGCGAAAGGATTAATACCTCATTCTTCCTTCCTAACGCTTTATTAAGCTAACTGGTACATTTTCTGACGCTGGGCTTTTAGCGCCTCGTCAGCCAGGTATTCTTCGTAGTTCATGCGCCGGTCGATGATGCCGTCGGGCGTCAGCTCGATGATGCGATTGGCTACGGTCTCAATAAACTGCAAGTCGTGTGAAGCAAAGATGAGTGAGCCCTGGAAGTCGCGCAGCGCGTTGTTCAGGGCCTGAATGCTTTCCAGGTCCAAGTGGTTCGTCGGGTCGTCGAGCACGAGTACGTTGCCACTTTCCAGCATCATCTTGCTCAGCATGCAGCGCACTTTTTCGCCGCCACTCAGCACATTAGGCTTTTTCTGCGACTCCTCACCCGAAAACAACATCCGGCCCAGCCAGCCGCGCACGAAGCTCTCGTCTTTCTCCACCGAGTACTGGCGCAGCCAGTCCACGAGGTTCATGTTATCAGCCTGGAAGAACGAGCTGTTTTCCTTCGGAAAGTAGCTCGGCGTAATGGTAGTGCCCCACTTGTAGTCGCCCTTCTCGGGCTTGGCTTCGCCGAATAAAATGTCGAACAGCAGCGAGGCCGCCCGGTCGTCGCGGCCCACAATGGCAATCTTGTCGCCCTTATCGAGCGAGAACGACACGTTCTTCAGCACCGACTGGCCATCCACTTTCTTAGTGATGCCTTCTACGTTCAGCAACTGGTTGCCGGCCTCACGTTCGGGCTTGAAGGCGATGTAGGGGTAGCGGCGCGACGATGGCTTAATCTCTTCCAACGTCAGTTTTTGTAGCAGCTTCTGGCGCGAGGTAGCTTGCTTCGACTTCGAGGCGTTGGCCGAGAAGCGGCGCACGAATTCCTCTAGCTCCTTGCGCTTGTCCTCCGTTTTCTTATTCACGTCCTGGCGTTGGCGCAAGGCCAACTGGCTGCTCTCGTACCAGAAAGAGTAGTTGCCGGGATACATCGTGATTTTGGAAAAGTCCAGGTCAGCCATGTAGTTGCACACGGCGTCGAGGAAGTGACGGTCGTGGCTCACCACGATTACCGTATTCTGGAAGCTGTCCAGAAAGTTTTCGAGCCAAAGCACGCTCTCCGCGTCGAGGTTGTTGGTTGGCTCGTCGAGCAGCAGCACATCAGGGTTGCCAAACAGGGCCTGCGCCAGCAGCACGCGCACTTTTTCGGAGGCGCCAAGGTCCGACATCAGCGAGTAGTGCTTGTCTTCGGTGATGCCTAGGCCGCTCAGCAGCTCGGCGGCCTCGTAGTCGGCGTTCCAGCCTTCGAGGTCGGCAAACTCGCCTTCGAGCACCGCGGCGCGCTCGCCATCGGCATCCGAAAAATCAGCTTTGGCATACAGCGCATCCTTCTCCGACATCACCGCCCATAGGCGCTGGTGGCCTTGCAGCACGGTTTGCAGCACCTGCTGGTCGTCGTAGGCAAACTGATTTTGGCGCAGTACGGCCAGGCGCTGCCCGGCCGGC
>CALMOO010000781.1:3453-5888 GCA_937871705.1 uncultured Hymenobacter sp. | reverse complement strand
ATTCAGCGCTATGCCCTGAACGTGCTGACTGCCCAGTACCTGTTTGGCAATACGCCCATTCAACCTTACTCACCGCTGGGATTCAATAGCAACCTGAAGTGGGAGCAGACGTCGACCTACAACGCTGGTCTTGATTTAGGCTTCCTCGATGGCCGCCTCAATGCGTCGGTAGACGTGTACTATCGCAAAACAAAGGACCTGCTGGCCGTTATTCCGGTAGCGCTCGGCACGAACTACACTAACCAACTAGTATCGAACGTAGGCTCGCTTGAAAACAAGGGCATTGAATTAAACATCAATGCCACGCTTGTAAAAGCCGAAGGCTTGGACTGGACCATTAACGCCAATGCCACTTACAACGTGAACCGCATTACGTCGCTAGGGCCACAAGCACCTGACTTTAGTGGTATTCGCAACAACAACGGTGGCACCGTATCGGGCGGCACGGGCACACAGCTCTACAACTACTATGTGGGGTCCCCTTCCACTGCCTTTTACGTGTTTAAGCAGGTATATGGCCCCGATGGCAAGCCGCTTAGCAACGTGTATGCTGACCTTAACGGTGATGGCATCATCAATGATAATGACCGCTACCTCTACAAGCAGTCAGCTCCGCCAGTGCTACTAGGCTTCAGCTCGAACTTCAACTACAAGCACGCTTTTGTGTCGTTCTCGCTACGCAGCAACCTAGGCAACTATGTGTACAATAACATTAACTCGAACCTTGGCACCTTCCAAGGCATCAATGGCTCGACCAACTTTCTAGGCAATATTTCGCGTGATGCCTTGACTACAAACTTCCCGCTTAACAGCCAGAACCAGTACGCTTCGGACTACTACATCCAGAATGCTTCCTTCCTGCGTATGGATAACGCCACCATTGGCTACAACCTAGGTAAGGTCTTCAATGCCAAGGGGAATCTTCGCATTACCGCTGCTGTTCAAAATGTGTTTGTAGTCACCAAATACACGGGCTTGGACCCTGAAATCCCGAACGGCATCGATAATAACGTGTATCCACGCCCCCGCACTTACACGCTCGGCTTGAACCTGAATCTTTAATTCCCACCCTACTAGTATGAAACGTATTCTTCTCAAAAGTGCGGCGCTGGCAAGCTTGTCTACTACAACGCTAGTGGTGGCCCCCTCCTGCACCAAGGACCTCGACCGCACCCCTACCTACGACCTAACGGCCGACGCCGTCTACAAAAACTTTGCGGGTTACCAGTCGGTGGCCGCCAAGGCTTACAGCGGCTTTGCTGTGACTGGGCCTAATGGTACCGATGCACCAAGCGGGGACATTCTAGGTATCGACCAGGGCACCTCTGATTATATCCGTCAGCTCTGGAGCGCTCAGGAGCTCACCACGGACGAGGCCGTTATTGCTTGGAACGACCCCGGCGTGCAGGATTTTCATAACATGAACTGGACTTCGAACGGGGTGCTGGTTCAGGGTTTGTATAGCCGCATTCTGTACGAAGTAACGGTCTGCAACGGCTTCCTAGCCCAAGCTACTGATGCTCAGCTCAGCAGCCGGGGCCTCAGTGGCTCAGAGCAAACCAACATAAAGGCGCTACGCGCTGAAGTTCGATTCCTGCGGGCGCTGGCTTATTACCACGCCATGGACCTGTATGGTAACGTGCCTTTTGCTACAGAAGCCGACCCGATTGGGGGTACTACCCCCCCTAAGCAGATTAAGCGTGCCGACTTGTTTACTTACATCGAGTCGGAGCTAAAAGCTATTGATACCGACTTGGTAGCACCTGGCCAGAACCAGTACGGCCGTGCTGATAAGGCCGCCGCGTGGATGCTGCTGGCCCGCATGTACCTGAATGCGCAAGTGTATTCGGGCACGGCGCGCTACGCTGACTGCGCCACCTACGCCAAAAAGGTCATCGACTCGAACGCTTACGGACTGGCTACGAAGTACACCAACCTGTTT
Source organism: uncultured Hymenobacter sp. (assembly GCA_937871705.1). Classification (GTDB taxonomy): domain Bacteria; phylum Bacteroidota; class Bacteroidia; order Cytophagales; family Hymenobacteraceae; genus Hymenobacter. The sequence continues at coordinate 3,946 of CALMOO010000781.1, read as the reverse complement.
CGGGCCGACAACAACAGTAAGGCAACTGATGCCACGGGCAAATCGGAGATTATCTTCCCCATTGTGTTCGATGGCAAGGTAACGCAGACCTACGGTGGCACTACTTTCCTGACGCACGCCGCAGTTTCGGGTACTTCTGATGCCAATTGGAACCCGGCCAAGTATGGCATCGGGGGTGGCTGGGGAGGCATTCGGGCCACTAGCCGGCTGTATCAGGAATTTCCGGTAGCCGACACGCTTATCGATAGCCGGGCCAATTTTCAAACTGGCGGCCAGACGATGAACATTGCCTCGCAAACGGATTTTTCTAACGGCTACGTGCCGATTAAATTCCGCAATGTCACTTCTACTGGTCGAGCTGGTTCGGACCCTACTTTCGTGGATACTGACTTTCCCATGTTCCGCCTGGCCGATGCTTATTTGATGTATGCGGAAGCAGCCATCAATGGTGGTGGCGACCTTGGCACGGCACTCACTTATGTGAATACCGTAC
>CALMOO010000781.1:0-3443 GCA_937871705.1 uncultured Hymenobacter sp. | reverse complement strand
CCAGCGGGCTTTCAATAATACTACCTCCGGCAACGTAACTGCCGCCGACCTCACGAAGGACTTTATTCTCAGTGAACGTTCACGGGAGTTGTTCTGGGAAGGCACGCGCCGCTCCGACCTTATCCGCTACAACCGCTTCACTACGGCCACCTACCTCTGGCCCTGGAAGGGCGGGATTGCAGCTGGGGTGAGCGTACCCGATTACCGCAACCTGTTTCCGTTGCCAACAACCGACCTGAGCGTGAACCCGAACCTGGTGCAAAACCCTGGTTATTAGCATAAAGCTCGCTATTTCTCCGGCTTGCACTCGGCGCGGTTCGTTTGTAAGTCGGGGAAATACTTCTTCGTAGTCTCCCACTCAATCATTTATTATTGACATGAAAAACTGGCTTACTCAAGGGCTCGGCTTGTGCGCACTTGCCATCCTGAGCTTTAGCTCCTGCAAGAAGGACGAAGTGAAGGCTACGCTCACGCCTTCTAATAACCCCACGCTGGCTACTACTACTACCAGCCCGGTGGTGCTCACGCAAGCTAATGCGAACCAGACGGCTGCAACGTATACTTGGACACCCGTTACCTCTTTTGCCTGGTCGGACGTTGAGCATCCTTACACGCCAGCTGTTACTTACTACCTGCAAGTTGACAAGAAAGGCAATAATTTTAGGGCTCCGGTGTCTATCGCAGCTGGCAATGGCCCTAGTACCGCTGTCACGGTAGGCGACCTAAACGCTAGCCTCACTACCCTTGGCATAGCTCCGGGCACAGCCACCGAGCTTGAGGTGCGCCTGAATGCCAGCTACGCAGCCAACTCATCGACGTACTCTGCCGCAGTGCCTTTAACGGCTACGGTTTATAAGGTGTGCTTGCCACCCGCTGGGTCATCTACCTGGTCCATCATTGGCCCCGCTGGCGTAGACTGGAATACGGACGTCCCGCTGACGTACAACTGCGATACCAAAACCTTCGACATTACGCGGAACCTCAATGCTGGCGATTTTAAGTTTCGCGCTAATAATGATTGGACTGTAAACTACGGCAGTAGCTCTTCTACGGGTGGCGCATTAGCGGCTGGCGGCAGCAACATCACAGTTGCGGCAGCAGGCACCTACACCATCAAGCTGGACCTCAATAACATGGTTTATTCGATTCAGAAATAATTAGCTGCTCATCGATTTCTCATAAAAAAACCGCTTTAATTCAGCGGTTTTTTTATGAGAAATCGATGGATGCAATTCGGCACCAAAATGGCTAAGGTTAGCGTTGCTTAATATACTTATTTTGACACTGAAGCCCATCTATTCGGTCTAATTTTTTTCGCTATGCTTAGCAAAATAATACCTACTAGTCACCTAGCGTTACTTGTACTTGTAGCCGGCTCGGCGGTTGCCCAAGTGGCACCTGCTGCCAAGAAAACGGCTTCCCCTACCCCCCCTGCTAGTGCCGAGAGCATCGAGACGCGCGCCAATGCGCTCACGACCAATATGGCACAGGGCCTGGGCCTGACGCCCGCCCAAACAGAAAAAGTGCGCGTCATCAATACCAAATCGGTCAGCAATGTAGAAGCTGCTCGTCAGCGCTTCCGGCAAGACCCGGCCAAGCTGCGCAGCTATATCGATGACATTGGCTTGGCCCGGCTCGACCAGCTAAAGGAGGTGCTCACGCCCGTGCAATTTACGCGCTACCAGCGCAAGCGTGAGGAAAAAATGGGCATTCCGAATGCCCAGGGCGTGCAGGGTACGCCACCACCCGGCCTCGGTAGCAACCGTGGGGAAGAGTAAGGACTGAGATTGAGTTAAAAGAGAGGGGGTAGGGAAAGCATTGCGCTTTCTCTACCCCCTCTCTTTTAACTACCAGGCTATTCATTCATTATTGCGCCGCGCTTCTTGTTGGTTGAGGGCCGTAAGGAAGGAGCGGCTGATGGGTGATTCGCTTTCGTAGCCCGAGCGGCGCTCGTTGGCGGCGGGGCTTTCGCCGGTGGCGGGTAGGGCGCGGTTGACCCAGGCCAGCACATCGACGGTAGTGCCGGGTAGGAGGCCATGGAAGGCCGCCAATAGCTTAGCTGGCAGCGTCAAGATGAGTTCGCCATCGCCGCGGCGCGAGGCATTCCAGATGCGGCGGGCTGCTTGCTCAGCGCTCATCGTGAAGCCGGGCATGGCGTCGGCGATGCTGAACCAGGCGTATTCCGTCTTGTGCTTGCCTTTTATTTCGGCGTGGCCGGGGCTGCCGGTGCGCAGCAAGCCGGGGCACACGGTGGTGACATAGATGCCGTGCTGATTTAATTCGGCCCGGAAGCCTTCGGACAAGCCAACCAGCGCAAACTTGCTGGCGCTGTACGCCGTGAGGTGCGGAATGGCCACCTTGCCGCCCAGCGACGAGATATTGACAATGCGGCCTTCGCCGCGCCGCCGCATGCCCGGCAGCACGGCTTGCATGGCGTGGAAAGGCGCCCAGAAGTGCGTATTCATGGAGTCTTCGAAGTCACGGTCGTCCATGTTTTCGAGGGGGCCGCCCAGGATGATGCCCGCGTTATTGATGAGCACATCGATGGCACCAAAGCGACTTTCGACCTCGGCTACCAGCCGGCGCACATCGGCCGCATCAGTAAGCTCGCAGGTGATAGCCAGCACCTCGTGCTCGGTGGCACCATAGGTGAGCAAATCTTGGCGGGCGCGGGCCAGCTCCTGCTCATCGCGGGCGCAGATGGCCACGCGGGCGCCTTCGGCTACGGCCAGGCGCGCCAACACCAGGCCCAGCCCTCGCGAGCCGCCCGTGATGAGCACCGTGCGCCCCGTAAGCTCGTACGAGCCCCGGCGATTGCGCCAAACAGTGGAGGCCAGCGCTGCGACGCCGAGGCCGGCGGCCCAGAGCCAGGAAGAAGAAGGTCGGTTACGTTTAGTTGGCTTCATACTACCCTAGTATGGTAGTTGAGGGGGAAAGGTTGCGTTGGTAACCATAACCTAAAACCGGCCGCCACGCTACGCCCTAAGCGCAGCCTGACGGCCGGTTACTTTTTAGCAGCCTGTAGCTACTACTTCAGCTTTTCCTGGAAGTAGGCTAGGGTGAGGGCCCAAGCCTCGGCGGCGGCGTCCTTATTGTAGCTGGGGCGCTCGTCGCAGTTGAAGCCGTGGTCGGCGTACGAGATTACGGTGTTGATGTAGGGCTTGCCAGCGGCTTCTACGGCGTCGATTACCTGCTTTATCTGGTCTTTGCCGATGTGCGCATCCAGCCCACCCCAGAAGAAAAGGTGCGGCGCATGCAGCTCGGCGGCGCGGTTGGCAATGGTGTGGGTGCCCCCGCCGTAGTACGACACAGCGGCGGCCAGCGGCAGCACGGCATTGGAGAGAAAGGCTACCTGCCCGCCCAGGCAGAAGCCAATGCTGCCGATTTTGTCTTTTTGCACGTCGTCCTGGGTTTGCAGCCAGGCGTAGGCCGCCTGCATGTCC
>CALMOO010000780.1:3192-4332 GCA_937871705.1 uncultured Hymenobacter sp. | reverse complement strand
CGCCAGCACGAAGCCCGCGCCCCCAGCAATGACGATGGACGAGATTTCAAGCGTGCCGTGAATCCAGATGCTGAGCAGCGCCGCCGCTAGCACGTGCTGGCGATAAAAGAAAAACTGAAACGCGCCGAGCATCACGCCGTTCGTAAATAGCATGTACGAGGTGCCTACCCCCGCCGTCACGCCCAGGGCAAAAGCCAGCAGCGCCACCTTCACGTTGTTGAAGGTGATAAACAAGAACATTGGCGCCTCGCTCATGCCCTTGTACACGGCCATCGGGTCGCCGCGGTGAATGTTGGCTAGCGTGCGGTTCACGTACTCATCGCCGAGCACCACGCGCACAAACGTGTCGTCGTAGGCCGCCGACAGCGCCCCGATGAGCGTGCTGAGCACCGTAAGGAGCAAGGCCCAGCGCAGCTCGCGGCCGTGGCGACTCACCACCAGCGGCACTTCGCGCAGCCAGAACGCGGCAAAGCGCCCGCGCTGCTCGGTTTTGTTTTTGTAAATAGCCTGGTGCTGGCGGCTGGCCAGCTGGTTGAGGTAGGCCGTGGTGTCGGACTGCGGGTAGAACGTCTGGGCGTAAGCCAGGTCGTCGGTGAGGGCCACGAAGCGGGCGGCCAGCTCGTCGGGGTCGTGCCCGGCCGGGTTGCTCGTCGAAGCCGCCGATTTTTCGTAGCGATGCCAGCGCTCTTGGTTGAGGCGGCGAAACACGGCTTCGCGCATTTGGGAGAAAGTGCCGAGGTGAAAACTAAGGAAAGATAAATGTACTAGCCCGGCTCATTCAGGCGATACTCATCTGGCCGCGAAATCCTAATTGGTAGTAGGTTCGTAGCCGATTTGCCCCTGTACAGGGGGTAGGGCACTACCCATACTTAACGTATTATATTACGCGCTGGCTCACTAGCTCGCCTCAGCTCCAATGTCCACTATCCGCGTTCACACTACCCAGAACGTCAGCCTCGAATATGCCATCGCCAGCGTGGGCGACCGTATTCTGGCGACTATCATCGACTATTTGCTGTATGGCGTCTGGTTTCTCTTTGCAATTTTCCTCAATTTCCAACTCAAGCTCGATACAGTTTTTCTGTTCTTGCTCTTCCTGCCCACCGTATTCTACCACCTGGTGTGTGAGGTGTATTTCAA
>CALMOO010000780.1:0-3182 GCA_937871705.1 uncultured Hymenobacter sp. | reverse complement strand
GGCCAAAGCCTGGGCAAAAAAGCCCGCCATATTCGGGTGATGCGCCTCGATGGCACCGCACCCAGCCTCGGCGACTACCTATTGCGCTGGCTGCTGCGCCCCATCGAGGTGCTGCTGTTTTGGGGCGGGCCGGCGCTGCTCACCATCCTCCTCAACGGCAAGGGCCAGCGCCTCGGCGACCTCGCGGCCGGCACCACCGTCATCAGTCTCAAGCCCCGCGCCAACGAGCTGCTGGTAGCCGAGGCCCCGGTGCCCGAAGGTTACCAGCCCGTATTTCCGCAGGCCGCCCAGCTCTCCGACCACGACACAGCCCTACTGCGCCAGCTGCTGAGCCGTAGCCTGGCCCAAGACAACTACCTGCTGCTCAACGAAACGGCGGCCAAGGTAAAGTCGCTGCTAAACCTGCAAACCGACCTGGGCGACGAGCCCTTCCTACGCACCATCCTGCGCGACCACGCCTACCTGCTCGCCACCGACGAAGCCGTACGCTAGCCCACGTGCCTTACCCCCTTCGAGCAAGCAAGCCTCTGCTCGGTAGTGAGTTCTTCAATGTGTGGTCTGCCGCGTTCCCTAAGAAAAGGCATAGGAAGTTTGATGAGCGCTGCGGGGGGGCGCTTCTTAATTTTTAGGAAATCGCACCTGCGCCACCAGCTGCCCCGCCGCCTCAGCCAGCCGCAGCTCGGCGCCTAGCGCTTGGGCTAGCCGCCCGGCTATCCAGAGGCCTAGGCCCGCGCCCGTAGCCAGCGGGTCGGCCTGGTACCAAGCCGTGGTGAGCTGCGCCAGGCGCGGGCCCAGCGGCGCGGCCAGGGCATTCTCGACTTCTACCACCGGGCCACTGGTGGCCGTGGGCGCCAGCAGCCGCAGCACCACGGGCGCCGCTGGCGCGGCGTGCTTGCGCGCATTATCGAGCAGGTTCAGCACGATGGTCGTGAGCTGGTCGGCGTCGGTAAGTAGCTGGGGGGTAGGGCCAGCCTCATCGGGTAGAAGTATGGTTAATGTGCGCCCAGCCGCCCGGAAGCGAGGCAGCTCGCGGTCGGCCAGCGCCAGCACCAGCTCGTCGAGGGCTACGGGCTGGCGGGCGCTGGGCAGCGCTGCCCCGGCCCCTAGTCGGCCCACCAACAAAAAATCATCGACCAGCCGGCCCAGGCGGGCTAGCTCGGCATCGTGGCCAGCCAGGGCCGCACGGGTGGCCGGGGGTAGGGCTGGGTCGCGGCCACTCACGTCGAGGCCGGTTTGGAGCGTGGCCAGCGGCGCGCGCAGCTCATGGGCTGCTGCGGCCAGAAAGTTGGCCTGCGCCGTGGCTTGCGCGCCCAGCCGAGCCAGCAGCTCATTAAGGGTTTCGGCAAGCTCCTGCACTTCGTCGCCGGTAGCTGGCACGGGCAGCGGCGCAATGTCCTGCGCCTGCCGGATGCGCTGGGCCTGCGCCGCCATGCGCCGCAGTGGCCGCAGCACCACGCCCGCCACCAGCGGCGCTAGCAGCGCGGCCAGCCCCAGGCTGCCCAGCAGCCCCAGCAGCAGCGTACGCTGCACCAGCGCCACCGCCTGCTCTAGGGGTGCGGCCGGGTGCGCCAGCCACAGGGTGAGGTGGCCAGTAGCCACCGCCTCGTCGGCGCCTGGGCCGGGGGGCGCGGCAGGGCGGCCCACGGCCACTACCCGGCCCAGCCGATGTAGCTCGCGGCCCGGCCCCTCGGGTGGGGGTAGGGCGGGCACCGCCGCAGCCGGAAACTGGGCCGACCGAAACAGCTCGCGCGCGGGGCCGCCCGCCTCCGCAAATGCTACGCGCATGAGTTCGCCGCGTTGGTCGGGCAGCGGCAGGGTAGGCAGCGGGTCGAGCCTGACGCGGCCCAGCAGCTCGGCCGCGCGGGCGCGCAGGTACTCGTCGTCGGCGTGGGTTAGCTGGCGGCGCAAGCTGCGGTACTGGTAGCCGCCCGCCGCCAGCGTGGCCAGCCCCAGCACCAGCCCAAACACCAGCAGCAGCTGCCCGCGCAAGCCTAGCCGTGCCCAGCCCCAGCGGTTTGCTTGGGTAGTAGCCAGCGAGTTAGTCAGCTCATAGCTCATGGCTTATAATTCATTAGCCCTTAAGCGGTATCCTTGCCCAATCACGGTTTCGAGCAGGGCTGGGGCGGGGGCAAAATCGCGGTCCAGCTTGCGGCGCAGCTGCGAGATGTGCACCTCTATCACGTTGGAGCCCATGTCGTAGTCTACGTCCCATACTTTCTCGGCCAGGCGGGTTTTGCTTACTACTCGGCCGGCGTTGCGCAGCAGCAGCTCCAGCACCGCAAACTCGCGGTTGGTGAGGCTGAGGGGGCGGCCGGCGCGGGTCACTACCCGGCCCAGCGGGTCGAGTACCAGGTCGGCCAGGCGCAAGGCTTCGGCACCGGCCGGGCCAGCAACTTTGCGCCCGATAATTTGGAGGCGAGCCAATAATTCGTCAAAGGCGAACGGCTTGCGCAGGTAGTCCACGGCCCCCGCTTCGAGGCCGCCCACTACGTGCTTGCTATCGGTGAGGGCGCTCACAATGACTACGGGCGTGTTTATACCAAACTCGCGCAGGTTGCGCAGTACATCGAGCCCGCTCTGGCCGGGCAGCATCAGGTCGAGCAAGATGGCATCGTAGGGCGTGGTGGCGGCGCGCTCCAGCCCTTCGGGGCCGGTGGCCGCCACGTCGGCCACGTGGCCGGCCTGCGTCAGGCCCTGCTGCACAAAGCCCGCCAGCCGGCTCTCATCTTCAATCACCAGAATGCGCACAAGCCAAAGATTTTGAAAGGACGGTGGGTGAAAGGGGGGTAGGGCGCCGCTACCACGCCCAAAGCTGCACAACGGCAGCCAGAACATTCCGGCTGCCGTTAATAGGCAATTAACAACCGCTTAGCGAATTAAATACTTGTTGCCGCCGAGCGTCAGGGTTTCGGCGCGCACCACGCGGGCGGGCGTGCTGCTGGCCAGCGCCTCGCCGGGGTGAGCCGTGCGCAGCGTGCCGGTAGCCTCCAGGCTGGCGCCCACGCTGAGCTTATCGGCGAGCTGCTCCACGGCGCGTGGGGGCAGCTGCAAGATACTCTGGTCGCTCAGCAGCAGGCCTTTTACCTGGCCCCTAGGGTCGCGGCGCAGCTCCCGGATGGTGCCGCGCACCGTGGCCGCTTCCTCGGTGGGCGGCGTGGCGGGCCGCACGGGCGGCGTTGCGC
>CALMOO010000779.1 GCA_937871705.1 uncultured Hymenobacter sp. | reverse complement strand
CAGCCAAGATGCTTCGACAAGCTCAGCATGACGTGCTTTATTAGTTGATTATACCGATGGTGGTATTGGTGCGCTTGGCGGCGTAGAAGCGCTCTGGCTAGCTACCATTTGCGTGAAGCTTTTGGCCGCCGCCGAAAAATCGGAGGGTAGCATAATCACGGTCGTTGTGTTGTTGTCGATGCCGATTTCGGAGAGCATCTGCATGCGGCGCAGCTCCAGCGAAAACGGGCTTTTCTCCATTTCCTGCGCGCCCAAGGTCAGTTTTTGCGAAGCTTCCAGCTCGGCTTCAGCCTTGATGATGCGGGCGCGCTTCTCACGGATGGCTTCGGCCTCGCGGGCCATTGCCCGCTGCATCGACTCCGGAATTTCCACGTCCTTAATTTCGACCAGCTCAATCTTTACGCCCCAGGTTTCGGTAGCTGCGTCCACTATTTGCTGCAAGGCGGTATTTATCTGGCCGCGCTCCTTAAGCACCTCATCGAGCTGGTGCTGCCCGATGATGTTGCGCAACGCCGTGACGGAGAGTTGGTAAACGGCCTTGTTAAAGTCGGCCACCTTAATTACCGCATCGGCCGGGTTCGTCACTCGAAACCACAGCACGGCGTTCACCTTGATGGTTACGCTGTCTTTGGTGATGGTTTCCTGCTGCTCCAGTTCCACGGTTTTAGTGCGCATATCGAGCGTCTGCTGGCGCTCCAGCAGCGGTATCAGCCAGTACAGCCCCGGCCCCCGCGTGCCCGTAAAGCGGCCCAGCCGAAACACAATGGCCCGCTGGTATTCCTGCGCAATGCGCAAGCTCATAAGCAGTAGTACAACGACAACGATAAGCAGCGGCAGCAATAGCATGGCCAAGTTGAGTTAAAAGGTTTGGCGAATGTATCGCGGCCAGCGTCGGAACATTACAACTGGCAACTGAGCCGTGCGCGTTTAGCGCCGCCTACCCCCCGCAAAAGCCACAAAACCGATTTACTGCTTACCAAGCAGCTGCACCGTTTTGCCATCCGTCGCGCCCCCAAAAAACTTCTTCAATACCGCTTCAAAGACCGGACTAGCACCCGGCAAGGCTGCAAATAAGGTCATGGAAGATTTGAGCTTCATATCGTCAGGGCTCCCAAATACGGCCGACGCATTATTGGATTCTAGCGCCAGCAAAGCCTGGCAAATCTCCACGAGCCGACCACCCAAAACCGGGTGCGCCAGGTATTCTCTAGCCTCCGCAGCGTCCTTTATGCCGTAAAACCTAGATGTTTCACTAAAGCCTAAACCCTGGATTTGCGGGAAAATATACCACATCCAGTGGCTGCGCTTGCGCCCGTTCTTTATTTCGGAAAGGGCTTGCGGATAATCGGTTGCCTGGGCATCAAGGAAGCGTTGGAGGTTGGGTTGAGTCATATCTTAATTAAGCGCTCGGGATGAGATACTACGAGAATTTCTGAGGTCTAGGATGTAATACACATTGGGGTAAGGTTTGCCCCCTTGAAGCGAAAGCACGTGCGCTAAGCTGTCGAAAGTCAGAACGGCTGTTGCGGAGTAGGGACGGATGGTAAGTAGCGTGTCAAACGGCACTTCGTGGCCCGGCTGGGGGTATAGATGCAACAGACTGTCGCGGCGTACATAGCGTCCATAACCATAAAATAACCCTAGTGGGCTGCCAGTGGTGTATTTATAGCGGCCATCTGGCTTGAAATCGAAGCTCGCGTAGCCAACTCCTTCGCGGTTGGAGATGACCAGCCAGTTAGGCAC
>CALMOO010000778.1 GCA_937871705.1 uncultured Hymenobacter sp. | reverse complement strand
ACCATCAGCCGCACCCGCCAGCTCTACCCTGCCGCCATCTTTGAGCAGTTGTTTGACCACGTCTTTGCCCAGTGCGTGGCCGCCGGGTTAGTAGCGGGCGACACGCAAACCGTTGATTCCGCGTCCGTCAAAGCGAATGCCTCGCTCGATAGCTTACGAGAAAAAGCACCAACTGCCGCCCTGCACGTGGCCCAGCAAACGCCGGCCCCCGTTGAGCTACCCTCCGCCAAGACGGCGTTGCAGTTGCGGCGTATTGCCGCGCGCCAAGCCAACCGCCAGGCCCACCCTGGAGGGCTGGGCGCCCACCATGCCAAGGCGCAGTTACTCAGCAACAAGACGCACTACAGCCCCACCGACCCCGAGGCCCGAATCTCGGTCAAACCCGGCAAAGCACGAGCGCTCAATTATCTCTGTAGCCTGGCGGTGGATACGGCCACGGGCATCATTAGCCACATTCAGGCTGATTTGGCCGACAGTCGCGACTGCCTGCACTTACCGGCCCTAGTGCCGCGTCTGCAAGCCCGGCTCCGGGCTCAGGAGTTAATGCTGCGGGATTTCGTGGCCGACACAGGTTACTCGAACGGCTTCAACTACGCCTTTTTAGAATAGCGAGGCATCACCCCTTGGATTCCCGTCTTTGGTCCCTATAAGCCCACGGTCGAGGGGTTCACCTACGAGCCGGCGGCTGATGCCTACCGCTGCCGGGCTGATAAGCTGTTGCCATTTCGCTCCTTTCGCACGACCGAAAACGAGACATGGGTCAAGCAGTATCGCGCCGCTTATCAGGACTGCCAACAGTGCCCGCTCAAAGCGAGTTGTGTGTCGCATAGCCAGTTTAAACAGGTGATTCGTTCGGCCTTCGACGCGGCGTATCGCCGGGCGTGGCAGCGGCAGCGCACGCGCCGGGGCCAGCACATGCGCCGGGTCCGGCAACGCACCGTCGAACCGGTCTTTGGTAGTCTACTGCAGCATTATGGCCTGCGTCGGGTCAACACGAAGGGGCGTGCGGCGGCTCATAAAACAATGTTACTCACGGCTATCGCCTACAACCTCAAGAAGCTGCTTAAGCACCAATCAACGCGGATTCTAAGCCTAGCGCTAGCCCTGCAACCAGCACAGCATAGGCTAATACAGGCTTTGTTTAGCTACCGCTTGTTGACTAGCTACCGCTTTCTGAACTCTCTCGAAGGTGGGCGCCAAATAGTGTGGAGTTCTGCAACAGCCACGTTCGTTTAACAAATGACTATAGGGAGTACCTTTACTTAAAATCGCCTCAGTTTAGAGGTCGTTCGCTCATGCCCGCCTATTTTGCCTACTACCGCGTCTCGACAAAGCAGCAAGGGGCTTTCGGCCTTGGCCTCGAAGCGCAGCAGGCGGCCGTGGTCAGCTTTCTGAAAGGAGGGCAACCGCAGGGCGAGTATATCGAAGTGGAGAGTGGCAAAAATAACCAGCGCCCTCAACTGCTCGCCGCGATGGCCGCGGCCCGCGCTGCGGGTGGAGTGCTCCTTATTGCCAAGCTTGACCGGCTCAGTCGCAATGCGAGTTTCATTTTCACCCTACGTGACTCGGGCGTAGATTTCGTGTGCTGCGACATGCCCGATGCGAACACCCTCACGGTGGGCCTCTTCGCCGTGCTCGCCCAGCACGAGCGCGAGACGATCTCGAAGCGAACAAAGGAGGCGCTCGCGGCCAAGAAGGCGCGCGGGGCGCCGTTAGGCACGCCGGCCAATCTAACAGCTGAGGCTCGGGAACAGAGCCTGCTCGTGCGGCGCGCCCACCTACAGCAACACCCAGGTCTGCGACAAACAGCGGCCTTCATTGCCTCCCGCCGGGCGCAGGGGGTGAGCTTTCGTCAGTTGGCGGGGGAATTGAATGCCCTCGGCTTCACCGCCCCGCGTGGGGGGACATTCAATCAAAAACAAGTCCAGCGCCTCCATGAACGTGTTTCTCTAGCCGATAGGAATAAGATTTCTGAGTGACCTGTATACTACGGAGTGACGAGGCTATGCTCCTTGACAAGGAAGACTTTCGCCACTAACGGCTGGCTTACTTAAGTAGGGAATTGACACCTTACTTTATACTCCCATGCACCACCAGGAAGTTGCGCCACCGGCCGCCTTACGGGATAGTGTCCAATGCTTCTGGTACGACCGCCTCGACTTTGGCGACCGACCCGCCAGTTTCGAGGTACCCCCGGATGGCTATGCGGAAATCATTTTTTATGTTGGCAGCGCCTGCCACTTAGCTACGCCTACCGGCTGGCAGCTCCTACCCTCCCCATTTCTGATGGGCCTGCTCCAGCAGCCGGCGCGGTTGCGCACGCAAGACCGGTTCGAAATCATTGGCATTCGGTGCTTTCCCTGGACCGTGTTCGACTTACTGGGCCTGCTGCCTGCGCCCGGCAACGTGCCCCTCGGGGAGCACCCCATCGCTCAGTTGCAAGCCCCGCTAGCGCAGTGCCTACAGGCGGGGAACGTCGCGGCCGCGCTGGCGCAGGCCGCCCACTATTTCGGCCAGGTCCGCTCGCGGCTGGCGGGGGAGAGCCTGCTTGGCAAAGCAGGTCAGGCCATGCGGCACGCCACGGGTAAGCTGCCGGTCAGCCAGGTAGCTGCGGCGGCCCACACTACGGTGCGGACCCTGGAGAGGAACTTCAAGCAAGCCGCCGGCCACACGGTCAAAAACGTGTCCTCGCTGATGCGCTTTGAACAAGTACGCAACCACTTGTTGCTGCATCCCGCCCCTAATCTGGCCCGCTTGGCGCAGCACTTGGGCTATGCCGACCAAGGCCACCTCAACCGGGAGTTTCGGCGCTACAGCGGCACGACGCCCACTGCCTTCGCCCGAAAAGCTCGGCGCGAAGGCCCCCCTTGGGTCCCAATTCTGTCGCGTTTATCCAAGCGTAGCCCCTGCCCGGCCGGTAGTTTTGCGCTTCTTATTCAATTCCCGAAGTCATGTTACTAGTCGGTAAAAACGTAGCCATCATTGGGGCGGGCCCCGTCGGGCTGACCCTGGCCCGGCTCCTTCAGCAGCACGGGGTCGCTGTCACTGTGTATGAGCGCGACGCGAATGCCCAGGCCCGAATCTGGGGCGGCACGCTGGACCTGGAAGCAGAAACCGGGCAATAGGCGTTGCACCAAGCGGGGCTACTGGCCCACTACTTCGCCGCGGCGAAGCCTATGGGCCGGGTCATTGCCGACGAACAGGGCACCGTGTTTTCTCGACCGAACCGAATGCGGCGAATCCCGAGATAAACCGCAACGCGTTGCGCCAACTCCTGCTGGCTAGCCTCCTCCCCGGTACGGTGGTATGGAACCGTCAGCTCACCAGCTTGACGGCCCAACAGGGACACTGGGTACTGCGCTTTGCCCGGCAGGCAGCGGTTGTGGCCGACGTAGTCATCGGCGCCAACGGCGGCTTGTCCAGTGTCTGGCCCTACGTCACGGACGCCGAAGTGCTGGCGACCGGCACCTTCATCATCCAAGGCGAAGTGAGGGAGCCGGCGCGGACCTGCCCGGACATCTACCGCCTGTGTGGGGGTACTACCCACATCTTAATGAGCGCTCACCAAGGTGTTAGCTTGGTGATAAACCCCGACAATAACGGGACGATGGCCTACGGCGTCACCTTTAAACAGCCCGCCGACTGGCAGCAGGAACCGGGGTTGGACTTCCGCGACCCGGCGGGTATTAGAGACTTTCTGGTCGGCCTGTTCGCCCAGTGGAGCGAGGAATATCGGCAGCTGTTCCGCGCTACGTCGGTTTTTGTGGGTTTGCCCGCGCGCCTGCTGTCCGTCGCCGCGCCTTGGCAGCCTACGCGTCCGCTGCCCATCACGTTAGTAGGTGATGCGGCCCACTTGATGCCACCCTTTGCCGGCAAGGGGGTGAACACGGGCTTACGAGATGCCTTAGTGTTAGCGAACAGCCTGACGAGTGGAACGTTTGCCACCGTTGAAGAAGCTATCAGAGACTATGAACAGCAAATGGTTGGGTACGCCCAAGCCGCCCAACAGGAAACCAGCGTGAACGAGGCGGCGCTGAACCATCCCAGCTTTTCCTTTAAGAACAGGTTTACTCGCTAAGTAGTCGGAATAGGGTCTTATCAGTCCCTATGTGCAGGAATAGGTAGCGACACCGTTTACTTATCGCTACCTATCTGACTCGAGCGAAACCGGCTACGTTGATGATAGCTTGGCAAGGTGTGTCGCTTTGAACCTCGCTTAAGCTGTCAGGCTCCAACTTATACTGGCTTTCTTTAAAAGGAAGCTGACAATAGTCCGATGAGCTAGGCTAGAAGCCAGGCTATTCTAGTGATGTCGTCGGTAGAGCGAGATCGGTGCGTTGGTGAACGCGGTATCATCCAAGGCAGTGTGCGCGTCAACGCCCGAGTAGCCCTGCTACTTTGGGAAGAGGCAAGTTAGCCTAGTTCCTTCCAGATAAGCAGTTCGCCCTTGCCCACGGGCACCGTCACACTCGTGACGCCGGGCGTGGCGTGCACCAGGTCGGTAAACGAACGCAGCTGCTCGGGGTGCGAAAGGGCGTTATCGACCACCAGCAGCCCACCAGGCTTAACCATGGTCAGTAGCCGGGGCCATAGGGCTACGTACTGCGAGCGGTCGGCATCGAGAAATACGAAGTCGAACGAGCCGACTGACCCGTCAGCCAGCCAGTCCTGCACGGGCGCCACCACGGAGGTAATGCGCTCGTGCAGGTCAGCCCGCACGAAGTTGGCGCGGGCGATGGTGGCCCGCTCGGCGTTCAGTTCCAAGGTCGTGACATGGCCGCCGGTGGCCTCACTGGCATCGGCTAGCCAGAGCGTAGAGTAGCCGGTAGAGGTGCCGATTTCCAGAATGGCGCGGGCGTTGGTGGCTTGCAGCAGCAGGGCCAGAAACGGCCCCGTATCGGGCGTAATGTTGACGTAGCGTTCTCCGCGTTGCGCCACGTGCTGGTCGTGGTACGCGTAGGCGGCGGCTAATTGGTCGAGCAGGGCGAGGCGGGCAGCATTCATGGGCAAGTGCTTGATAGAAGAAACGTCCTAGACAGTCGCTAGTTACCTGACTGGCTCGACGAAGGTTGGGGAGTAGTGGGCCGCCTGTGTGCTTTACCGGCTGCTGGTCGTCTCGGAACCCAAGCAGAAACTGACCAAAGCTTTTGCCTGAAGTGGTTTGGTACCTGATGCTCAATCTTCCTATTGACGAACAGGCATCTTGTAAGCTTCGCAGGGTCATGCACTCGGTCTGGCGCGACCCGTCCAGCGATTACGGCGATAATAAATGTTGTTCTGCCCCGCTTGAAAGTGACTGCCAATCAGCAGCCATCTCCTCAGATGTACGCCCATTCCTGTGCTAGCGGCCAAATGAATAATGGTTTATCGTAGGCCTTGCCGAAGGAATCGCAGCTAGGCTAGTCTACAAGTAAAAAATACCTTAGGGGTGCGTAGGGGTAAGCAGTGGGTTCGGTCTCTTACTACCAAAGCGGCAGCCTAGTCGACCCAAATAACTCCCTTGCCGATTAGCACCCCATGCCCCTTTGTAGGCCCCACTAGCTTTATACGGGCTGGCTCATGCTACTCATTCCAAGCAATCTAGCACCTCTACCCACGACAAGCAGGGCCTATACCCCACTAGATAATAAGTTTAACTACCTCTCAAAAGCAGTATTCTCACCCATTCTCAACTGCCAGCAACCTCCTTATGCACCAGCGCTTAAAGCTTTTAGTGGCCGTATTAACCGCTTTGGTTTCTTTTACGGCTTGTAAAAAAGACGACACCACGACCACTACTACTGGTAGCACCACCTTGAACCCCGACCCCATTGCCGTGAGTGCCTGCACTTCGGCCACAGGCATTGCCAAGGTGATTTGTCTGGCCGATGCGTTCAAGTCGCAGCTCGACGGCACGCAGGTCTCGACCTTGCAGCGCACCTACTCGGTTGCCGATGCCAAGAAGTGGTCAAACCTGCCGCAGGGGCTGGTGCAAAGCGCTAACAAGCGCGTGGGCCTGAGCTTCGGCTCCCTGACCACCACGCAAGTGCAGTACGCCAAGGCCCTTATCAAGGAAATTTCCGGCACCACTACCAACGAAGGCTGGGACGAGATTCAGCAGCTGCTGAATGCCGATGAGTATCTAGCAGCTAATGGTGGCGGCTCAACCTATGGGGCGGCCAACTACTACATCGCCTTTCTGGGCACGCCGGCTACGACCGGTACCTTCGAAATACAGTTCGGCGGCCACCACCTAGCGTGTGCCAGCACCTATAAAGACGGGGTGCTGACGGGAGCCACGCCGGCGTTCCGAGGGGTAGAACCCTTTGCCTCGTTCACGCTGAACGGCACCACCAACCAGCCGCTGGTACAGGAAAAAGACGCGCTCTCGGCCCTGCTCACCGGCCTTTCGACCACTGAGCAGGCGACCGCCAAGCTCAGCAGCACGTTCAGCGACTTGGTGGTGGGCCCGCAGCAGGACGGCAACTTTCCCACGACGGCCGTCGGCATCAAGGGCAGCGCGCTTTCAGCCACCGAGCGAACCCTGGTGCTAGCCGCCATCAAGACCTACGTGTACGACATCGATGACGCGGATGCGGCTACGATTATGGCCAAGTACACCACTGAGCTGGATAATACCTATGTGTCATTTTCGGGCAACACCAGCTTGATTAATCGCAATGACTACGTGCGCATCGACGGGCCTTCGGTCTGGATTGAGTACTCCTGCCAGAACGGAATTGTGCTTTCGCCCACCCATCCGCACTCGGTGTGGCGCGACAAAACCAAGGACTACGGTGGTAATTAATCGACTTTCAGGTTGAATTTATGATGTTACCGATTCGTGGCTTCTGCTGGCTAGTATGGCTGCTGGTGGTCGGCCTGGGAGTCTTTTCCCAGGCTGTGGCCCACCCCATGCCCCACTCGGTGGTGCTGCTCACGGTGCACGCGCACCGCATGGACGCCGCCGTGCAGATTCCGCTCACCGAGCTGCAGCCGGCATTTGGCCACGCCGTGGGCGACTCCTCGGCTCACCTGGTGGAGCGGCTGGGCCCTGAGCTGCGTCGCTACCTGGCGCAACACTTGCGCCTGCAAAGTACTGATGGACGCTTCTGGGCCGTGACGGTAGGTGAGCTGGGCGTGCAGGAAACTCAAAATCCCCTGACCGGTCCCTACCGCGAGCTCACGGCCCAGGTGCAGCTGGTGCCCCCGGCCGGGGCCGACGTGCGGCAGTTCGTGTTACGCTATGACGCGGTTATCCATCAGGTGGTGACGCACAAAATACTGGTTGCGGTGCGCCAGGACTGGGCCGCCGGCCAGGTAGCCGATGATGCGGAGTCGGCCCAAGTAGGCGTTATTGAGCTAGACGTGCGCAACAACGTCATTCCGCCGCTCGCCGTCAACCTGGCCGCGGGTAGCGTCTGGGCGGGTTTTCGGGCGATGGTGCAGCTCGGGGTTCGGCACATTGCCGAGGGCACCGACCACCTGCTGTTTTTGCTGGCGCTGCTGCTGCCCGCGCCCTTGCTGCTAACTAAGGCTCGGCGCTGGGGCCGGTTTGGCGGAGTATGCTACAGCCTGCGGCGCCTGCTGCTCATCGTCACCGCTTTCACGCTGGGTCACTCGCTCACGCTGCTGCTGGGCGCGCTGGGCTGGGTGCGGCTGCCGAGCCAGCCGGTAGAGCTGCTCATCGCGGTATCCATCCTCGTATCGGCCGTACACGCCTGGCGCCCGTTGTTTCCGGGCCGCGAGGCCTGGGTGGCGGCCGGCTTCGGGCTGGTGCACGGACTGGCGTTTGCCAGCACCCTGGCCAACCTTCACTTGGAGGCGGGCCCCATGGCGCTGAGCATTCTAGGCTTCAACCTTGGTATTGAGCTGATGCAGCTCTTCGTCATCGCCCTTACCATGCCCTGGCTGCTGCTGCTGAGCCGTACTCCCGCCTACCCCGTGGTGCGGGTAAGCGGAGCCCTGTTGGCTGGCGTGGCGGCCCTGGCCTGGCTCGCCGAGCGCCTGCTAGGCCAGGCCAACCCGCTCACGCAGCTCATTAACCAGGCCGTGTCCTACGCGCCCTGGCTGCTGGGAGCGCTGGCGCTCACGGCCCTGGTAAGCTTCTGGCGAACGCGCACCAGTACCGCCTAGCGCAAGCAGGAGGGTAGGCAGCAGTTGACTTAGGCCCCAAATTTAGCCGGGCTGGGCCAGCTGGCGATAACTTTTGCCAACTGGTCTAGGAAGGAATACGCAGTGTACTAAGCACTAAACTTACCGTGGATTTTTAAATAACATTTTGTAACACAAACTATTACTTTCATTTGAACGCGTTCTGCTCCGTTTTTCACTACTCTTCTCCCCATGAAAATCTCTACCTGCTTAATGTCGGCCACGGCGCTACTGGCCATCACGGCCTTCCAGCAAGACGTGGCCTTGCAGCCGGCCGCGGCCCGCCGGCTCTTGCTGCGGCCCGTTGCGGCAAAAGGTGTCGCCTCCAGCAAAGGCATTAAATCGGTGACCCAAACCCAGGACGCGATGGCGGTCGTGGCGGCGGCCAATGCCTTTATCGCTAGGCTCAGCACGAGCCAGCAGGCGACACTGTTGCAAGCATACAATTCGACCAACGTCACGAAATGGTCAAACCTGCCCGTTAATTCCACGAACCGCATAGGCTTGCGCCTCGACGCGCTAACTACGGCCCAGCAGATCGCGGCCCTAGCCGTCGTCCAGGCTGCCACGGGCACCAGTGCCAACGAGGGCTTCAACGAGATTCAGCAGATTCGGGCAGCCGATGATAACTTGACTGCAAATGGGGGCGGCTCGACTTACGGCAGCGGCGTGTACCTCATCGCCTTCCTGGGCACGCCCTCCACGACCGGCACGTGGCAGTTGCAGTTTGGCGGCCACCATCTGGCTACCAACATCACCTACAGCAACGGCACTGTGACCGGGGCAACGCCCAAGTTTGAAGGGGTAGAGCCGCTGAGCTTTACCACCACCAACACGAACGTGCTGCCTATTGGCACTTACGCCCCGATGAGCAGCGAGGCCGCGAGTATGCTGGCCATGATAGGCGGCCTGACTATGGCCCAGCAAGCCACGGCCAAGCTCGCTCAAACCTTCAACGACGTGGTGCTCGGCCCCAACGGCAACGGCCAGTTTCCCACCACCAAAGTGGGCATCCCATGCAGCCAGCTCTCGGCCGCTCAGCAAGCCTTGGTGCTTGCCGCCATGCGGCCGTGGGTCAACGACTCGGATGATGCCACGGCGGCTAGCTTACTGACCACCTACCAGAACCAGCTGGACAACACGTACATTGCCTACTCCGGCACCGGCCAATTTACTGCTTCGGGTGACTACGCCCGCATCGACGGGCCCAACGTCTGGATTGAGTTTGCCTGCCA
This sequence comes from uncultured Hymenobacter sp., assembly GCA_937871705.1. GTDB lineage: Bacteria > Bacteroidota > Bacteroidia > Cytophagales > Hymenobacteraceae > Hymenobacter. Next base: position 1,110 of record CALMOO010000778.1, on the reverse strand, counting down.
AGGTGGCGTCGTGTACCGGAATCAAATTCACTACCATACCGTATGGCGCGACCATGCCCGCGACTACGGCGGCAACTTCTACGGTACCTACACCACCGTGCTGAGCAATAAATCCGCCTCGGCTGCTGCGGTGTTCTCGCTATATCCTAACCCTACGGCCCCCGGCAGCGCCATGCAGGTAGTGCTAGCTACGCCGGTTACCGCGGCTACCTACACCCTGCGCAACGTTCTAGGGCAAACCATCGCCACCAAAGCCTTCCAGGGCAATGCCGTGCAGGTGCCTACCAACGGGCTAGCCCCCGGCACCTACGTTCTCAGCCTCGAAGCCGATGGCAAAGCCCCCGTAACGCGCCAGTTTGTGGTGGACTAAACCGAGCTAACTGGGTTTGTCCAGGACCAGCGCTTGGTTTTGATCATAGTCAACTTTCTAAAGGGAAGCCCGTTCGCTGCCTCAGAAGCTCTGGCCAGTAGGCCGGGGCTTTTGTAGTATTAGTGGGTTAAGCCCCCTCAACCCCGAAGATTCCACGCCCTATCCCTTTCCGCTGCTATGCCAAGGCCCTTCGCTATTCCCCTTACCGAAAAGCTGGAGCGCTGGCAAAATCAAGTGCGCGAACCCTCACTGACAGTTTTACTGCTGGGGCAAGTAGTGCTGCTGTTTGTGGTAAGCCCTTTATCCAATGCGCACGTACTGACCTACGCCGTAGTCAGTGGCCTGCAAGTGCTGCTTTTGCTCATTTCCTACTTTGCCCTGCCTCTGCGCAGCAAAGTGCGTAGCCTGCTGCTGGTTTGCTTGGTGCCCATCATATGGGTCTTAATTGCTGGCTCGAACTTATACATCGGTCTGTTGCTACGCATAGTGGGGATATTAGGCATCACCGTGGCTGTAGGCCAAGCCGTGTTCCGGGCGCAGCGAGTCACCCGCCACCAGCTGTTGGGGGCAGTGGTCGTCTACCTGAACCTGGCCCAGCTGTTCATGGGTGCCTTCATCGCCTTGGATATGCGTTTGCCAGGGGCTTTCACCAACCCCGCGAAAGGTCCTATGCAGCCCGGGGAGCTGTTATACTTCAGCCTGACTACGCTAACCTCCACCAGCTACGGCCATATCGTGCC